>NZ_QAIW01000058.1:0-18855 GCF_003061285.1 Stenotrophomonas sp. HMWF003
CCCCTGCCCCCACCCCTTGAGGGACTGCCGCGCACGGAGCAGCGCGGCGACCACGTGACCTGGCGGGTCGCTGTCGGCAAACGCTCGACATCCGTCTGGCGCAGCGTGAGGGTCGCCTCTTCGCAAAATGCACTGCGTAACCGACGTACGTCAGGGCCGCCTGTTTGAAATGCTTGGCAACATCGGGGCGCGCAGGTGCGTGCCGCCAACCTACCTGGCAGGCGCAGGCGCAGGCGCGGCCCGATGGAACGTGAGCATCGCCGGGGTGCACAGCAGTTTTCGCTCACCGGCGTCCTGGACCACCTGGACCTGCGCATCCGCCGGCAGCGTCCGCATGTCAACGTAGGCTTCGTAGCCTGCGTACTCCAGTTCGGGGCGCTTGAAATGATCCGCCACGTCGCGCCGCATCACGCGGCGCGTGGGTAGCGTCTGCGTTGCCCCGTCGCGCCCGGTCACCAGCAGCACCGCGCCCTTGTTCGGCACGCCGTTGGCCGCATCCAGCGCTGCCCATCCGCGGATGAGGACCAGGCTGTCAGGCAGTTCAAGGGACGACGCGGTGACCGCCCGATGATCGGCCTCATCGATGTTGCATTCACCACCGGTTGGATACGTTGCCGCCGCGACGCCCAGGCTGCGTACGCCCGTGAGCGCCGTGTCCGCGCTGCTCGACGTCGGAATGTCCAGGCCGGCGAAGGTGACGCGGTAGTCGAGGTTCCACAGGTATCGCGTCCCGCTGTCGCCCACCACTTCAAATGCAACCACGCGTTTGTTGCCCAGCAGATCGTCGCGATAGGACGAACCCAAGGCGACGAAGTCCTTGGCGTCGGCAACCGTTGGCGAAAGCAGGAAGCCGGTCCGGGTCATGCCGGCGATCAACCGGTAATTGGCGGTCTCCCCATTTTCATAGCGCACCTTCAACGACAGCTTGGGTGCCTTGAACACGGTCGAGAACAGCTTTCCGGCCAGGGTTGGACGGATATCCATCGTCACCCACACCGGCCGTTCCCACCCGACCACGGCAACCTCTTCACCCAGTACGCCATCGACCTGCACGGGTGTCTCCGGTCGCAACGCCGGCGTCCGCGGCACGTTGTGCTGAAGCACGGCGTACCCGCCGTCGATTGCTGTCGGCGTGTAGCTGCCGAGCAGTGCCGGCCAGCTGGCACCGTCTTCCAGCGCGGGGTAGCGATGATCGATAGGATCGGCATTGAAGTACACGCGCGGCGGCGGGTCGCCTGCCAGGTGGGCCGCGTTGGCTTCCAGCAGGGCCGGCGTGTATGCCGAGTAGCTCTGCAGGATGGGACGCGGCTTCCAGATCGAACCGGCGCCGATCAACGCGCCCAGGTCCACGGGATAGACATCGGCCTGGCCGGTATAGCCGGCAAAGGGCGGGCGCGCACCGAAGCTGGCCGTGGTGGCCTTGAACTGTCCCGGCAACATCTCCGGTTGCGACAACCGCAGCCACAGGCCGTGTGCCGGTGTCCGCGCCATCTGCGCGAATCGGGCGGTCGAAGAATCCCAGGTGACCGGCATGTACGTCGTACTGATCAGCACCCATCCGACCAGGCTCACGACGAATGCAATTGCACCCTTGGCCCGATCAAGGGTGAGGCAAAGCAGGAGCCCGACGTAGGTCAATGCGACCGCGGCCACGAAGGCATGCTCGTCGTGTCGGACGAAGCCAGACTTGAAACTGATGAACAGGTACGCCGCGACCAGAATGGGGACGAACCAGTATTTTCGCAATCCGGCGAGTGCGCCGATACCCAGCAGCACCCCACCTGCACCCATGAACACCACCAGGTCACGCGTGCGCCCGGTGACCGACATGCCATCGGTGTATCCGGACACGATGGGCGCCTGGGCGATGAAGTAGCGCGGCAGGTCCATCAGCATCTGCCCCGACAACAGCCATGCCGCCAGCATGGCCAACAATTCCACGACGATGATCATCACCGCCGTTCTGGGGGACGAACGCCAGCACAGCACCACCGAAATCAAGGTCGCCAAGGCCATCAATACGCTGAAGTTGCCCTTCACCAACGGCAGGATCGCGATGGCCGCCGCAATGATGCACAACACGACGGTATGTGGCCTGCCACGTTCCACACCACGCATGACCACGTAAGGCAGCAGCAGCGGCAGGAACAGGAAGACCGCGTCGCGTCCCCAGCCCAGGCTGATGACCACCGGCAGCAGCAGTAACAGGACGCGACGCCGCGGCGCCACGATCGTGAACAGGCCCGCGACCAGGGCCACCGCGATCAGCAGCGACCCGCCCACCATGAGGGCATCGGTAGCCGGGTGATACACACGCGTGTAGATGGACGCCAGCGGACCAAACGTGAAGACAATGTCCGAACCGAACCGCAGGTGCTCGGCCACCGCGACATTCATCGCATAGCTCCACGATCCGTCCAGGCCGGGGAAGGGCATGGCCGGTGCGAAGGGGGTGATCATCAGAACGGCAAGGACGCCGGCGATGGCCGTGGCTACCCAGCCCCAGTTCGTGGTGGCAGCGATGCCACTCTCTGAATTACCGTTGTCCATGATTCCCCTGCTGTCTCGCATAAGTGGCTGCACCATCGTGATCCGTGGGAGGCCAGTGCCACTGCATGGGGCATTGACACGCCCTACCTGCCGTAGACAATCGCCGATGGAAGAATCCCCTCCAACACGCTGCCGGTCCAGCAGCGGCGGAACGTCCGACTAGTCGCTGAAGGCAGGACCGGTCAGGGCGGCCACCCGTGTCCGCCCGAATTGTAGTCCACTGACCGGACGGGGGCACGCCACCGTCCCGGACGGAGACGGCACGTACCCTCTTGATGCGTCGCTGCACCACCTCACCAGCGACGCGGTCCCGACCCGCACCATTGCCAAGACGCGCATACCGCTGACACTAGGCCACACTGCCCCCCAGCCCCTGGAGGAACCGCCATGCAGCCCCATACTTCCGACACGCAGTCTCCGGTTACGCTGCCTCCGACGGCCAGGCTCGCGCGCAGTGGTGGTCGCCTCCACTTTCTGGATGCACTGCGGGGCATTGCCGCCGCGTACGTGGTGTTCTTCCATCTTGTCTATGTTGGCGGCGTACCGGCACCTGTGTGGCTCTCCGGACTGGTGGCGCAAGGCAGTTCGGGCGTCATGCTGTTCTTCGTTGTCAGCTGCTTTTCGCTGTTCTTCACGATGCCTGCGCGGCTCAGGGAAGCACGGCCGATCGTGTCGTTCTTCACCCATCGCTTCTTCCGCATCGCACCGCTGTTCTATGCCTGGCTGGCGATTACCTGCGTGCTGATGGTCTATGTCTATCATCTGCCCGTGACCACGGCCGCCGTGTTCCAAAGCATCTTCTTCGTCTTCAACCTCGTGCCCGGCAACCAGGGTGGCATTGTGATGGCGAGTTGGACGATCGGCGTGGAAATGCTGTTCTACGCGATCTTTCCGCTCATCTACTTCCGCACGCACAACCTTGTCCAATCCGCGTCACTGGTGCTGATGACACTGCTGGCCTATTTTGCGATGAGCTTCGTGCTGCCCTTGTTGCCGCTGGATCCCGAGACCGCCGGCAGCATCCACCAGTGGCTGTTCATCAAGGATCTGCCGGTGTTCGCGCTGGGCGCGGTCTGCTACTTCCTGCTCGCCGACCGCCTGGCCAATGAACCGACTGCCCAGGACAGGTCCGTGGGCTGGCTGCTCATCCTGGTGGCAGCCTGCGTCTTTGTCGCACACAGCAACGGGTGGGTCGGCGATGGGATCTTTGGCGGTCACCCCTACATGTGGCCCGCCATCTGGTACGCGGCGCTGGTCGTAGGCCTGGCGCTGAATCCCATCCGGCTGCTGGTCAACGGCCTGACGCGCTTCCTGGGGACCATCAGCTATTCGCTGTATCTGGCACATGGCCCGGTGATCAACACACTGCGCCCCTGGTACGCCCGTCTTGCCCTGCACGACACCTGGTCCACGACCACGACGTACCTGATCGCCGCGGCCGGCACGATGTTGGTCTCCATCGCGATCGCTTATGTCACCTATCGTCTGATCGAGGTGCCGTTCATCCGGTTGGGCAAGGTGCTCTACGCCCGCTGGTCTGGCAGCGCCAGCGCGACGCAGGCCCCGCAGCACCCGGGCTGACACACTGCGCCTCCTGGCCGCGGGAAGCGCATCCTGGACGGCTCAGGCAGAGGCCAACGAACGCAGCTTCCGCCCCACGCGCTGCGCGAACGAGGCGTTCTTGCGCACGGTGAAGAAGCCTTGCGGCAGCAACGATGGATCATCCACGAAGGCGACCGACTGGGCCAGCCCGCCGATCTGCCGTTCCACGAAGGCCGGCGGCATTGCGGCCCATCCATAGTTTGACGCTTCCAGCACATCCGCATTGCCGGCCACGGCCGCATACACATGCTCGCCGGCCGCATAGCGGCGGCGTGCGTCGGCGGGGTCGGCAAACATGCGCGCGTAGTCCTCTTCGTACTGGTTGCGGCCGCTCTCCTTGTAGGAGCATGCCTGGCACAGTTCGAGGAAATGGTCGGTGGTAGTGGTCATCACCAGCGTGCCACCCGGCTTGAGCACGCGCATCAATTCGGCCAGCCAGAACGTGGCGGAGGCTTCGGACAGGTGCGAGAACACCGAGAACGCGTAAACCACGTCGAAGTAGCCATCGGCGTACTTCAGCGGCGCGTTGGGGCCGATCTGGGCCAGGTTGCCGGGCACCCCGGTGGCGCGGGCCACCTCGAGAATGGCGTCGTCCACGTCGACGCCGTGCAGATTGGCCGGATCCACGTCATTGAGGAAGAAGCGGATGATGCGCCCCCAGCCCACGCCGAAATCGAGCACGCGCGCGCTGCGCCGGAGCGGATAGCTGCCGGCCTTCACGATCTTGTAGAACGTGAAGGCCTCGGCCAGGGCTACTTCGTTGGATTTTCCGACGAAGACTTCCTGCTGGTAAACGGAGGGAAACCCGGGCAACCCAAGGGAGGGGTCATCGATGGATCGGAGAATGCGTTGATACCACTGCTGATCATCCATTTCCTAGCTCCATTGATCAAACCATCAGGAAGGCAAGACGGAAATACCCTGGTTATCGTAGTCGTCGTGGCGCAGCGCCACCGCCGGCGCACGCGTGGTGCCGGCAAAGTAACCGGCCTGCTCCACCCACAGCACGAACAGCCGCTCGATCACGTGCGCCAGCGTAGCATCGCGCTGGCCGGCTTCCGGATCGAATTCGTTCAAGCTGATGTTGCGCGCGTGCAGTGCCTGCAGCGCCGCCGGCCGGAACCAGAACATGGTGCCGGCAAAGAACCCCAGGCGGACGCGCGCATCCTCGATGCCTGTCTCGGCCGCCAGCACGCGCAGCCGTTCCTCGTTGCCGCCCCAGAAGCGCGCGTTGCTCAGGTACGACGTTGCCGGCCCCACGATGCCCAGCATGGGCTGGTCATCGAACGCACGCAGGATCTTCAGCACGTCCAGCGACGAGCCCAGCAGCGCCTTCATCAGTTCGTCGCGCCACTGGCCACCGCCGTCGTGGTACACGCTCTTCTTCGAATGCAGCTTGCAGACGGCGTCGTAGCGATCCAGCAGGCCGGTGTTGAGCAGGCTCACGAACGGCCCGACGTCACGGCCGATGTTGGGATGCAGGTACACGAACGCACGTACCTTCTGGTCCTGGAAGTACTTCACCGCGACGCGCCGATCGTCCACCGACTTCACCGATACGAACACGTCGTGGTCGGTGATCAGGTTGCGCATGTAGGCGTAGATCGAATCGATCAGGTCGACGTGGAACAGGTGCAGCACGATCGCATGCCGGCCGTGCAGCTGGCCCGGGTCGATCGCGGCCACGCCATAGCGCTCCAGTTCCTGCTGGGATGGGCCGGTGCGCGTACCGGCGATCAGCGGCATGGTGTTCTTGCGGGTCTGCCGCATCCGCGCGATCTCGGCCTCGACGCGCGCCCGGGTGGCGGCATCGGTGACCACGCGCGACAGCTCGACATCCAGCACGCCGTTGGGATCATCGCGCAGCACTTCGCTCTTGATGAAGCCAAACCGGCGGTACAACTCGTCCCACAGGTAGTGCACCGGATTGGCCTGCTGCACGTCCTTGCTGCCGGGCGTGGCCGTCAGTGCACCGGCACCGTCACGCAGGCGCTTCTGCTTCAAGCGGGTGGCCACGGTGCGCAGGGCGGCGGCGTCAGGCTGGTAGGCGACGGCGATCTTCGCGCCGTGGTTGAGCAGCCACTGGGTCTGTCCGACCTCGTAGGACAGGATGATCTCCCACTTGTCTTCCAGCACCCGGACGTCGCGCCAGAAGCGGTCGAAGTACTGGGTGAAGAAGGCGCTCTTCCGGTACACCATGAAATACGACTGCAGGTGGCGGCTGACCTGGTAGGACTCGGTCATGCCCCATACGTCGCACGCCACGTCCTGCATCTTCGCGAACGCCTTGCCCAGGCCGCCCTTGTCGATGGTCACCACGCTGTCGTTGGCGATGATCAGCTCGTCGTAGGCGTACAGCGCCTCGATGGCGAAGATGCCGGTGCGGAACGAATAGAAATCGTAGCCGACGTTCTCGCGCACGATCACCGTGATCCGCGCATCCAGGCCGGCCGCCTGTTCGGGCGCCAGCCGGGTGGACACCAGTACGATGCGCTCGGCGTGCAGCAGCAGTTCGTCGAGCAGCTGCCGGGTGAAATCGGTCAGCAGCCCCTCGGCGTCGAAGTGCGCGACGACCGCAACCCGTCGCGCGGCCTTCATCGATTCCATGCCTGGTGGACGCGCACGGCGAAAGCACGCAGGCGCGGGAACGGGCGCAGCACGCGTCCGATCAGGGAGCGGAAACCGGACGGGGTCAGGGTCAGCAGGCCGATCGGCTTGGCGCGGCGCAGTTCGGCCGACAGCAGCACCACTTCGTTGACCAGTCGGTCGCGGTCATCCAGCAGCGCGGTGGCGCGTTCACCGCCGAGCGCGCGCAGCAGCTTGCCGTCGTTGAGCACATCGTCCAGGTCCGGGCGTGAGCCGGTCACGGCCGCGTGCGTCGCTTCCAGGTAGGCCAGGCCGTGCTTCAGGTCCGGCTCCAGGTGGCAGCCTTCGCCCCACTCGTTCCAGGCGTTGATGAAGATCAGCTGGTCTTCCGGCGCGTTGTTGACGCGGGTGTATTCCACCAGCCGGCGCAGCCAGTACTGGTAGATCGACGGCGACGAATCCAGCAGCATGTGCGAGGTGTGCTGGCGCCGCGCCGTGTTGTCCCACGAGGGCACGATGCCGCGGTACCAGCGGAATTCCGGCTTCTCGCGGCTGATCGACTGCGCCACCACCTTGCGGTAATCGATCATGCCGCCGCGGAATTCCGGGTTGAGCATGTCCACGTGGTGGGTGACCCGGTTTTCCGAGCCGATGAAGGTGTGCGGCGGGAATTCGGTGGCCGCATCGAAGCCCCACTCGCGCGGGTCCACGATGCCGTAGAACTGCACGGCCACCAGGTGGATCTCGCCGATGCCGTGCTGCCGGGCGACATCACGCCAGCGCTCGACGGTCTGCTTGGAATCGGGGAACAGGTCGGCGCGGTAGACCAGCAGCATCGGCTTGCCGTCGACCTTGATGGCGCGACGGTCGCTGAGCAGCGGCAGGATGTCTTCCATGAACCGGCGGTCTTCATCTTCGCCATGCTTCTGCTCGAGCAGGACGTCCTTTTCCAGGCCGTCCCAGGTGCGGGTCCAGTTCTCGTTGGCCCAGCAGACGCAGAACGGGAACTCGATATCGCTCTTGAGGTAGTTGTCGATCGGCAGCTCAAGAATGCGGCGCCCGTCGAACCAGTAATAGTAGAAGCAGAAACCGTGGATGCCATACAGCGCGGCCAGCTCGGCCTGCGCCCGCATGTTGTCGACCAGGCGCAGGTCATAGAAGCCCAGCTCACGCGGGACATGCGGCTGGTAATGGCCAACGTAGTTCGGTCGCCCCTTGGCCACGTTGGTCCACTCGGTGAAGCCCGGACCCCACCATTCGGAGTTCTCGGCCACCGGATGGTACTGCGGCAGGTAAAAGGCAATTGGCTTTACAGTCGACATTGTCATCCCTAGAAATCCGAGCGTCCCAGTACCTGGGCGCCCGCGAGGCGTGGAGCCTGAATGGTTTTTCCTACGACCGGCGCTGGCCGATCGTACTGTATCGAAGGCCGCTGCGCCCGGGCGGGCCGGGTCCGGCGGTCTTCACATGACGCCGTCAGCGGCGCCACCAGCGGCGCGGCTGCAGCAGCTGGTCGAGCTTGCGGTCGCTGACTTCCAGCCGCGGCAGCACCTCGGCCATGGCCTCGCGCAGCGCGGCGGCCCGCTCCTCGTTGACCGCGCGCGAGCTGTCCACCGACAGCTGCGCGTCGTGCGCGCCCTGCTCGGCCGCCTGCTGCTGCCGCTGCACGGTCTGCTGCAGCTGCTGCACCTCCTGCTGCAGCTGGTGCACCTGCTGCTGGAGCTGCTGGGCCCGCTCCTCGTGCTGCTGGGCGACCAGCGTGAAATGCACCACCTGGCCGCGCGCCTCGTTCAGCCCGGTGTAGACGCGCTCGATTTCCTCGCTGTTCTTGACGTTGCGGCCAAGCACGTCGAACACGCGGTTGATCATCGCGAACTGCCCGTCAGCGGCGGCATCGGCCAGCTTCTGCAGCGCAGGGTGGCGCTGCTTGCCTACCAGCAGCACGCCGAGGCCGTGGGTGTGGGTGAATTCGAAGCCGGGATACTGCTGGCTGATTTCGCTCCAGTACTGCCACACGCCGAAACCGCGCTCACGCACGCAGGTGTCGTGGAACAGCACCACCGCCCGGTCGGACAGCTTCGGCAGCCAGGTTTCGAAATCCTCGCGCACTGCTTCGTAGGTGTGCAGGCCATCGATGTGCAGCAGGTCGATGGAGCCGTCGGCGAAGTACTCCAGCGCCTCGTTGAAGCGCATCCGCAGCATCTCGGAGATGCCGGCATAGTTGCGCTGCTGGTAGTCGCGCAGTTCGTTGAAGATGTCGTCGCCGTAGAACCCGGCATGTTCGTCACCCTGCCAGGTATCGACCGCGAACACGCGCGAGGTCAGCTTCTGCTCCTCGACGGCCTGGCAGAAGGCCAGGAAGGACGCACCGCGATGGGTGCCCAGCTCCACGATCGACCGCGGCCGAAGCTCCCCGACCAGCCACGACGCGAACGGAATGTGCCCCAGCCATGCGCTGAAGGACACCGATCGCGGCGCGATCAACATGCTGGAGGACAACGGGAAATCGATCATGGGACGGTCGTGTTCGCAAAGGGAGAAAGGGAATCATCGGCACGCGCGGCCGCAATGAACGCATGGATGTCGCCGCCGCACAGCAGCGACTCGAAGGCACGGATCCTGTCGATCGGCCAGGTCCACCAGCGGATCTGCAGCAACTGCGCGATGGCCTCCGGGTCGAAGCGGGTGCGCACCACGCGCGCCGGATTGCCGGCCACGATCGCGTAGGGCGGCACGTCCTTGCTGACCACCGCCCCGGCACCGATGCAGGCGCCGTCGCCCACGGTCACCCCGGATACCACCATCGCGCCGTGGCCGATCCAGACATCGTTGCCGATGACCGTACGGCCCTTGGTGTGGGGATGGCCGTCCTGGCCCGCACCCGGCGAATTGAGTGCGATGCGCAGCGGATAGGTGGTCACCCAGTCCAGCCGGTGCTCGCCACCGCCGAAGATGATCACATCGTCAGCGATCGAGCAGAACGCACCGATCTCGATGCGCTCGCCTTCGCTCCACACTTTGAACTGCGGCGTGCCATAGGTGTAACGGCCCACCGTGATGCGCGGGTCGGTCGGCACCAGCGGCGGAATGACCCCGTGCTGCTCGGTCACCAGCGGCGGCGGCAGGGCGCCGCTCACGCGCCGGCCCCGGTGCGCTTCATGGTCACTTCGTCGAACGGAATGCCGACCAGGCCATAGCGCAGGCGCGGCGACGCCACCCGGATCAGCACCGCATCGTGCAGCCAGGCGTGCTGGGTGTTGGCATAGGGATCGCCATCGGCGATGGACACCGTCATGGAGTACTCGCCATTGGGCAGCAGCGGCAGGGTGAAGCGGAACGAGGCTTCCAGGCCGGTGTCGGCCTCCACTTCCATTGGCGGCTGCACGTAGGTGTAGGTGTGCTCGCCGAACAGCGACTGGCCCAGCCGGTCCTTGACGAAGAATCCGATCAGCGGGCTCTGCAGCGGCTGGTGGGCGGTTGCGCGGACCTTCAGCACCACGTCTTCGCCACCGGCGAAGGAGGTGAACGGCTCGCCCTGGTCGTTGAACAGGGTTACCGAATCGATGCTGGCCACGCCGGATTGCCAGCCACCGGAGTTGGCCACGTTGTCGAACAGCTCGACCTTGAGGTCCTTCTCGACCCGGGCCAGGCCCGGCGTCTTCGGCTCGGCCTTGCCGGCCTGGCGCGACTGCAGCTTGACGGTGTCGCCGTAGACTTCCTGCGAGCAGTACTCGATGTAGGCGTTGCAGGTGTCCTGGGCGGTGCCGTGCATGCGCATTTCACCGCGATCCAGCCACACCGCGCTCTGGCAGAAGTTCAGTACCGAAGAGGTGTCATGGCTGACGAACAACAGCGTGCCGTTCTCGCGGAACTTGCGCAGGAAGCGCATGCACTTCTGCACGAAGATTGCATCGCCCACCGCCAGGGCTTCGTCGATCACCAGGATGTCGGCATCCACGTGCGCGATCACCGCGAACGCCAGGCGCACGTACATGCCGCTGGAATAGGTCTTGACCGGCTGCTCGAGGAAATCGCCGATGTCGGCGAAGGCGACGATGTCGTCGTACTTGGCGTCGATCTGCTCGCGGGTGAGGCCTAGGATCGAGGCGCTCATGTACACGTTTTCGCGCCCGGTGAACTCGGGGTTGAAGCCCGCGCCCAGTTCCAGCAGCGCCGCCACGCGACCGCGCACGGCAACTTCGCCGGTGGTGGCCTGCAGGGTGCCGCAGATGATCTGCAGCAGGGTCGACTTGCCCGAGCCGTTGCGCCCGATGATGCCCACGGTATCGCCGCGGCGCACCTCGAAGTTGATGCCCTTCAGCGCCCAGAATTCACGGTAGTAATTGGCCCCGCCGCGGCC
Organism: Stenotrophomonas sp. HMWF003; assembly: GCF_003061285.1. Taxonomy (NCBI): domain Bacteria; kingdom Pseudomonadati; phylum Pseudomonadota; class Gammaproteobacteria; order Lysobacterales; family Lysobacteraceae; genus Stenotrophomonas; species Stenotrophomonas sp. HMWF003. The sequence continues at coordinate 11,099 of NZ_QAIW01000058.1, forward strand.
CAGGAAACGCGACAGGCGCGGCAGGATCGCCTGCTTGAGGCGGTCCTGCGGCTGCGCGTAGACCTGGAAGCACTTGGTGACATCGGAAACGCGGATGGCCAGGTCGGCCGGATCCTGCTCAGCTTGCTTAGATGACATCGGCAAATCCTCGGCGCATCTTCTGGAAGCACACATAGCCCAGCCAAGCGACCACCAACGCGAACAAGGTGTACTTGCCCAGCCCGATGAAGTCCGGCGCCTTGCCCCAGATCAGCACTTCGCGTGCCTGTTCGATGATGAAGGTGAGCGGATTGAGATAGATCCACTTGCGGATGCCTTCGGGCAGCGCAGTGACCGGGTAGAAGACCGGCGCCAGGAACAGCAGGATGGTGGTGAGGATGCCGGTCATCTGGCCGATATCACGCACGAACACACCCAGCGCCGACAGCATCCAGGCCAGGCCCATGGTGAACAGCATCAGCGGCAGCAGCACCAGTGGGAAATACAGCACCGACAGCGGCAGCACACCGCGCATCAACAACTGCGCCAGCAGCAGCACCACCAGCGACACCATGGCATGGAACAGCGCGGCGCCCATCGCCACCCACGGCAGCGTTTCCAGCGGAAACACCACGCGTTTGACGTAGCTGGCGTTGCCGATGATCAGGGTCGGGGCACGGTTGACGCACTCGGCGAAGATGCCGTGCACCAGGATGCCCACGAACAGGATGATGGCGAAGTCGCCCTTGTGCGCGTTTTCCAGCCCCCAGCGCGCGTTGAACACCACCGAGAACACGAAGGTGTACACGGCCAGCATCAGCAGCGGGTTGAAGAACGACCAGGCCAGGCCCATCAGCGAGCCGCGGTAGCGGCTGATGACTTCGCGCTTGGCCAACTGGTAGATCAGCACGCGGTTGCTGAAGAAGCTGCGCGCCATCGCCAGCGGCGAGGCCGACACCGAGGCCGACGAGGAGGTCATCGCGTTCATCGGCTGGCAGCCGCCAACGCACCTTCCAGATCCACCTGCAGATCCCCCAGCTCTTCCACGCCCACGCTCAGCCGCACCAGCGCATCGCTGATGCCCAGCTGGGCGCGGCGTTCCACCGGGATCGAGGCATGGGTCATCACCGCCGGGTGGTTGACCAGGCTTTCCACGCCGCCGAGCGACTCGGCCAGGGTGAACAGCTCGGTCTTCTCGCAGAAGCGCTTGGCTGCCTCGAAACCGCCCTTGAGGACGATCGAGACGATGCCGCCGTAGCCGTTCATCTGGCGCGTGGCCAGCTCATGCTGCGGGTGGCTGGTCAGACCCGGGTAGATCACTTTTTCCACCGCCGGGTGCGTTTCCAGCCACTGGGCCAGGGCCAGCGCGTTGGCGCAATGGGCCTTCATGCGCAGCGGCAGGGTCTTCAGGCCGCGCAGGGCCAGGAAGCTGTCGAACGGGCCCTGCACGCCCCCGATGGAGTTCTGCAGGAAGGCCATCTGCTCGGCCAGCTCGGCGTTGTCGCCCACCACCACCATGCCGCCGACCATGTCCGAGTGCCCGTTGAGGTACTTGGTGGCCGAGTGCAGGACCAGGTCCGCGCCCAGTTCCAGCGGGCGCTGCAGCATCGGCGAGGCGAAGGTGTTGTCCACCACCACGATCAGGCCGTGGCGCTTGGCGATGGCACTCACCGCGGCGATGTCCACGATCTTCAGCATCGGGTTGGTCGGGGTTTCGATCCAGACCATCTTCGTCTGCGCGGTGATCGAGGCCTCGAACGCGGCCAGGTCGGTCAGGTCGACGAAGCTGAACTGCAGGTTGGCGGTGCGCTTACGCACGCGCTCGAACAGGCGGAAGGTGCCGCCGTAGATGTCATCCATCGCCACCACGTGGCTGCCGGCGTCCAGCAGCTCCATCACGGTGGAGCTGGCGGCCATGCCCGAGGCGAACGCGAAGCCGCGGCTGCCGCCTTCCAGGGACGCCACGCAGCGCTCGTAGGCGAAGCGGGTGGGATTGTGGGTGCGCGAGTACTCGAAGCCCTGGTGTTCACCGGGGCTGGACTGGGCGTAGGTGGAGGTCGCGTAGATCGGCGGCATCACCGCGCCGGTGCTTGGATCCGGCGACTGTCCGCCGTGGATGGCCAGGGTAGCCAGGGCAAGCGCACGGTTGCCGTGCCCGGAGGAAGCGTGGTCGGACATGTTGTTTCCCAGCAAGGAGAGCCCCGGTGGGGGCTCCCGCAAAAGGAGCGGAAGTCTATCAGCGGCGGCTTAATCGGCCGTTGACGCGGATAAACGCAGATTCAGAGCAGCTGCGGCCGACGCCAGGCGCTTACTGAACGCGGCGGCGCAGGTAATTCAGCAGGTCGATGCGGGTGATCAGGCCCAGGAAGGTGCCGCCGTCCATGACGATGGCCACCTGGCCTCGGTCGAACACCGGCAGCAGCGCCTCGATCGGGGACTTCACATCCAGCCGGTCCAGCTTGCTGACCATGGCCGTGGCCACCGGGTCGCGGAAGCGGGCTTCATCGCCGTACACGTGCAGCAGCACGTCGCTTTCATCGACGATGCCGACCAGCTGGTCGCCGTCCATCACCGGCAGCTGCGACACGTCATACAGCTTCATGCGCTGGTAGGCGGTGGTGAGCAGGTCGTTCGGGCCGATCACGACAGTGTCGCGCTGGCCGTACGGGCGCAGGATCAGGTCGCGCAGGTCGCCGCTCTGCGGGCGCTCCAGGAAGCCGTTGTCCAGCATCCAGTAGTCGTTGTACATCTTGGACAGGTACTTGTTGCCGGTGTCGCAGACCAGCACCAGCACCTTCTTCGGGGTAGTCTGCTCCTTGCAGTACTTCAGCGCCGCCGCCAGCAGGGTGCCGGTGGAGGAGCCGCCGAGGATGCCTTCCTTGCCCAGCAGCTCGCGCGCGGTGTGGAAGCTTTCCGCGTCGGTGATGGCGTAGGCCTTGGTGACCCGGCTGAAATCGGCGATGGAGGGCAGGAAGTCTTCGCCGATGCCTTCCACCAGCCAGCTGCCCGACTTGTCGTTGAGCACGCCATCGTTGATGTACTCGGCCAGGATCGAGCCGACCGGATCGGCCAGCACCAGCTCGGTCTTCGGCGAGGCGCTGGCGAAGGCGCGGGACAGGCCGGTCATGGTGCCCGAGCTGCCGCAGCCGAACACGATCGCGTCCAGGTCGCCGTCCATCTGTTCCAGGATCTCCGGGCCGGTGCCGAACTCATGGGCGGCCGGGTTGTCCGGGTTGCCGAACTGGTTGATGAAGTACGCGCCGGGGGTTTCCTCGGCCACGCGCTTGGCCATGTCCTGGTAGTACTCCGGGTGGCCCTTGGCCACGTCCGAGCGCGTCAGGCGCACTTCGGCGCCCATCGCCTTCAGGTTGAAGATCTTCTCGCGGCTCATCTTGTCGGGCACGACCAGGATCAGCTTGTAGCCCTTCTGCTGGGCTACCAGGGCCAGGCCCAGGCCGGTGTTGCCGGCGGTGCCCTCGACCAGGGTGGCGCCCGGAGCGAGCTCGCCGCGCTTTTCAGCGGCCTCGATCATCGACAGGCCGATGCGGTCCTTGATCGATCCTCCGGGATTGGCGCTCTCCAGCTTCAGGTAGAGCTCGCAGACACCGGTGTCCAGGCGCTGGGCCTTGACGATCGGGGTGTGCCCAATGAGGTCGAGTACGGAGGAGTGGATTGCCATCGGATCACATCGTTCGCGCCGCAATGCGGCCGGACCGGTGATTATCCGACGGTTGACGCTGAATGTCAGGTTGCGGCGATCAAAGGCGGTTGCCGGGCTGTGGGCGGCGTCGTGATGCCGGTTGCGACAGCGGAGCGACGCGAACGGCGCCCGTCGACGAGGAGACGGACGCCGCCCGCGGCGTTGGGTCAAAACCTTACATCAATGCATGGGGGAGTCGTACATCCGTTCCAGCTTCTGCTTGGCCAGCAGCTTCTCACGCTTCATCTGGCCCAAGGTGAGATCGTCTATCGGCAGTACACCGAGTTGGGCATCCATGCACTTTTTGTTCAACTTCTGGTGCCGTTCGTAAAGTGCCTTGAATTCCGGATCACGCTTGCGGCGTGCGTCGATCTCGCTCTGGGGCTGACCTTCAAACATGATGAACCTCCTATCGCTGTACGGCAGAAACAAGAACGCCCCGACCTGACGGCACGGGGCGTTGCTTTTGGGTGGAGCACCTGGCGATGACCGCGACCGAACCCGCATGCGCAACCGGGACTGCCCGGACTGCAGACTGCTGTGGTTCGTGCCCTCGGTTCATCGGCCCGGCCCTCCAATCGTCCGGGTCGCGGAAGGCGGCCCGGACAACTGACCCTACGCCTGCCCGCAGGGGTCTTCAAGCGTTTCATCTGAAATTTTCGATGCGCCCCAGCCGGGGTTCAGGCTGAACGCGCACTTCAACGAAAATTAAACAAAAACAGCAGGTTGCGTCATGACCAACGGTCATGACCTACCCACCAACCCGCCGTCTCGCCGAGCGTTTCCACCCCTGCCGGGACCCCCGCCGTCCCGACGATGATCCTGGGGTGCCGGGCTCAGGGCGCGATGATCACCTCGGCCGAACGGGCCTTGGTCGCTGCGGCCTTCTTGCCCGCCACCTGCAGCCGGCTGGCGCTGACGCCGGCGGCCACCAGGGCGTCGCGCAGCGCCTGGGCGCGCTGGTCGCCCACCCCGGCGGCAGCGTCGTAGGCCTCGATCCGGACCCGACCCTTCTTGCCGATGTTCAGGTACTCGGCCAACGCCTTGGCCTGGCCCTTGGCACCGCCGGACAGGGTGCCCTTGCCGGCCGCGAAGGCATCGCCATTGAAGGTGAAGACTTCGCCGCGGCTGTCGACCTTCGACCCCGGCAGCTTGTTGCCCGAGACCAGCTCGGCCTCCTCGCGGGCCAGCTTGAGCGCGTTCTGCTGCGCCGCGCTCAGCCGGGCGGTCTGCTTGCCGGCCACGCTGGTGAGCGCGGTCTCGGCGTCCTGGCGGGCCAGGGCCTCCTGTTCGGCCGCCTGGCGCAGGCGCTCGGTTTCCTCGGCCTGGATCTGCGCCTGCACGCGCAGCCGCTCGGTTTCCTGCCGGGCGCGCTGGGCGTCGCGGCGGCTGGCTTCGATCAGCAGCTCGCTGCGGGTGCGTTCCAGCTGGTCCACCTCGCGCTGGGCCAGTGCCGCACGCACGCTGGTTTCGGCAATCTCGACCCGGCGCTCGGCCAGGTAACGGGCCTGGTCCAGATCGCGGCGCTTGGCCTTGGCCAGGTCGGCCACGGCCTGCTGGGCCTGCAGGCGTTCGAAGGCGGCCAGCTGCGAGGCGTCGGGATTGGCCTGGATGGCCATCAGGCGCTGGGTCAGCTGGGCCACGGCCGGGTCTTCGGCGGCCTGGACCAGCAGCGGCAGGGCCAGGCCGGCGGCCAGCACCAGGGTGGACGCGCGCAGCGTGCGGGACTTCTTCGGCGCGACGGTCATCAACGGTTCTCCCCGGTGGCGAGCTGGCGTTGCAGCTGGGTCACTTCATTGCGACGCAGCTGCAGCTGGGCGGTGGCGGTGGCTTCTTCGCTGCGGGCGCGGGCCAGGTCGGCGTCCACGGTGGCGCGAACGGCCAGGGCCGGGGCGTTCTTGCGCTCGCGGCGGTCGCCGGCGGCGCGCTGGGCCTGTTCCAGGCCTTGGCGGGCCACGGCGATCAGGTCCGGGGCGTACTGGTCGGCATCGGCCTGGGTGGCCTTGTCCACCGCCTGCCGGGCCTGCATCAGCTCCAGGGCGCCGTCCTGGGCCTGGGCGGCGCCTGCCAGCGCGAATGTGCACGCCATCACGCAAACAATCATGACCACCGACGGGATACGTCGTATTTGTGCGAAGCTATTCATTGGGGGTGCCGTCGCCAGAAGTAGGAGCGCGGCCATTGTCGGAAGCCTGCGGCGTGCTTGCAATGGCACGCGGCCGATTGTTGGGGAAACATTTCGCATGGATATCGGCTATTTCCTGAAGCTGATGACCGAAAAGAACGCGTCGGACATGTTCTTGACCACCGGCGCCCCGGTCTACATCAAGATCGAGGGCAAGCTGTACCCGTTGGGGAACACCGGCTTGCCCCCGGGCATGGTCAAGAAGATCGCCTACTCGCTGATGGACGAGGGCCAGGTGCCCGAGTTCGAGCGCGAGCTGGAACTGAACATGGCCATCGCCCTGGCCGAGGCCGGGCGTTTCCGCGTCAACGTGTTCAAGCAGCGCGGCGAGGTCGGCATGGTGATCCGTGCGATCCGCAGCAAGATCCCCAGCATCGAAGAGCTCAACCTGCCGCAGGTGCTCAAGGACGTCATCATGACCCCGCGCGGGCTGGTGCTGGTGGTGGGCTCGACCGGGTCGGGCAAGTCCACCTCGCTGGCGTCGATGATCGACCACCGCAACAGCACCACCACCGGTCACATCCTCACCATCGAGGATCCGATCGAGTACCTGCACAAGCACAAGATGTCCATCGTCAACCAGCGCGAGGTGGGGCTGGATACGCACGCCTTCCACAATGCACTGAAGAACGCGATGCGTGAAGCGCCGGACGTGATCCTGATCGGCGAAATCCTGGATGCCGAAACGATGGAGGCGGCCATCGCCTTCGCCGAGACCGGGCACCTGTGCCTGGCCACGCTGCATTCCAACAACGCCGACCAGACCATCGAGCGCATCCTCAACTTCTTCCCGGAAAGCGCGCACCGCAACGTGCTGATGAACCTGTCGCTGAACCTGCGTGCGGTGGTGTCCCAGCGCCTGGTGAAGGGCAAGGACGGGCGCCGCTTGCCGGCCACCGAGGTGTTGATCAACACCCCGATGATCCGCGACCTGCTGCGCCGCGGCCAGGTGCACGAGATCAAGGCGGCCATGGAAGCATCGCTGGAAGAAGGCATGGAAAGCTTCGACCAGTGCCTGTTCCGGATGGCCAAGAACGGCATCATCGAGCAGGAGGAAGCGCTGCGCGCGGCCGACTCGCGCGATGGGCTGGCGCTGAAGTTCCGCCTCTCCGAAGGCGGCAGCGGCGAGCATGATCCGTACGCGGATTTTTCGGCCAACAGCTCCCCGGCCGCGATCACCCACGGGTTCTGACGGACGGAGGGTGCCGCATCGACCAACGGTCGATGCGGCCGGTTCAACCCGCGTCGATCTGGTTTTCCGGGCGGGCCGCGTCGAAGGCCGGCAGTGCCAGGCAGGCCGCGTCGATCCGTACCAGCGTCGGGTACGCCGCCAGGTCCAGGTTGAAGCGGCGCGCGTTGTACAGCTGCGGCACCAGGCAGCAGTCGGCCAGGGTCGGGCTGTCGCCATGGCAGAACCGGCCGGTCTCCACCGACTCGACCAGCAGCCGCTCCATCGCTTCGAACCCGACCCGCATCCAGTGCCGGGTCCAGTCGTCGCGCTCGGGCTGCGGCACGCTCCAGGTGTCGCTGAAGAACTGCATCACCCGCAGGTTGTTGAGCGGGTGGATGTCGCAGGCCACCAGCTGCGCCAGCGCGCGTACCCGCGCCCGCCCGGGGGCATCGTCGGGCAGCAGCGCCGGCAACGGGAACACCTCGTCCAGGTACTCCAGGATCGCCATCGACTGGTGCAGCACCTGCCCGTCATGGCGCAGCGTGGGCACCAGCTCCTGCGGGTTCAGCGCCGCATAGGCCTCGCTGTGCTGCTGGCCGCCATCGCGGACCAGGTGCACCGGGGTGATCCGGTGCGCCAGCTGCTTGAGGTTCAGCCCGATCCGCACGCGGTAGGCCGCGCTGGACCGCCAGTAGCTGAACAGCTCGATCGCGCTCTCGTCG
>NZ_QAIW01000059.1:0-2059 GCF_003061285.1 Stenotrophomonas sp. HMWF003
GCGAGATCATCACCAGGCCCGCGCCCGCCACGAACAGCCAGAAGCTGAGCGAGTTGACGAACGGGAAGGCCACGTCGCGCGCGCCGATCTGCAGCGGCACCACGACGTTCATCAGGCCGGTGATCAGCGGCATCGCCACGAAGAAGATCATGATCACGCCATGGGCGGTGAAGATCTGGTCGTAGTGGTGCGGGGGCAGGATGCCCTCGTTGCCGCCGGCCGCCATCGCCTGCTGCACACGCATCATGATCGCGTCGGCGAAGCCGCGCAGCAGCATGACGAAGGCGATGACCAGATACATCACGCCGATCTTCTTGTGATCCACCGAGGTGAACCACTCTTTCCAGAGATAGCCCCACAGCTTGAACTTGGTGATCAGGGCCAGCACCAGCAGGCCACCGATCCCGGCACCGATCAACGTGGTGATGATGATCGGATCGTGCGGGATGTCGGCAAATGTCAGTTTACCCAACAGATTCATGCTTATTCTCCCGAGCCTGCGTGGCCGGTGTGACCGGCGGCGGCATGCTCGTCTGCAGTGTGTTCGGCGTGCTCGGCGGCAGCACCCGCGGCGTGGGCCGCGTGCGTGTCGTCGGCGTGCACGTCCGCCGGGGCAGGACCTGCAGCGGCAGGCATGTCGTGGCCGGCGTGGCTTTCGCCCGCGGCGCCGTCATGGCCCATCGCGTTGTGGTCGTGCTTCATGCCGTAGTGCTGGTTGTCGCCCATGTGCTTGGCGATGACCCAGTCGAACAGGCCGGCTTCGGCGGTACCGAAGTAGGTCACCGGGTGCCAGTCGTGGTTCTTTTCGGCCACCAGGGCATTGAACGCGGTCTTGTCCAGGGTCGCCGCGTCGGCGCGGACCTTGGCCAGCCACTCCTGGTACTGCGCATCCGTCACCGAATGGGCGCTGAAATGCATCTTGCTGAAGCCCGCGCCACTGTAGTGCGAGGACATGCCCGGGAATTCACCGGTCTCGTTGGCGATCAGGTGGAGTTTGGTCTCCATGGCCGTCATCGAGTAGATCATGCTGCCCAGGTGCGGGATGAAGAAGGCATTCATCACCGAATCGGACGTGATCTTGAAGTTCAGCGGGGTATCGACCGGGAACGTGATCTCGTTGACCGTGGCGATCTTCTCTTCCGGATAGATGAACAGCCACTTCCAGTCGAGCGAGATGGCCTCGATCACCACCGGCTTCTTGTCCGACTCCAGCGGACGGTACGGGTCCAGCGCGTGCGAGGAACGCCAGGTCAGCACGGCCAGCACCAGCACGATCATGCACGGGATCGACCACACCACCACTTCGATCGCGGTGGAGTGCGACCACTTCGGCTCATAACGGGCCTTGGTGTTGGTCGCGCGGTACTTCCAGGCGAAGGTCAGGGTCATGATGATGACCGGCACGACGACCAGCAGCATCAGCACGGTAGCCGTGATCAGCAGCGTCTTCTCATCGTGGCCGATCTGGCCCTTGGGGTTGAGGATGGCCGAGTTGCAGCCCGTCAGGAACACGGACAACGCGAACAGCAGGCCCGGACGCAAAAAGCGTCCAAGGGGTTTCAACGGAATCATCGGTCGATCCAATTGCGTAGGGAATGCCAGCTCAAGCGCGCCCCGTCCCGGCCAAAGGCCGGTTGTGCCGGTCCAGGGGGACAGGCACAGGGGACGATCATGTCAGCCCTCTAATTTTAGGCCGTCATGCATCATTTAAGAAAGGCATTGACAATGATCCAGCGCAGGAAAGCCCCGTTTTAGCTGCGACACGTTGTCGCAGTGCGGGCAATACGCCCGATTCGGCACGCCAACACGTTCATGTATAGACATGAATGCCCTGCCCCTCACCCGACCAGCCACGACAGCAACAGCGTGCACAGGCAGACATAACCCAGCAGGGCCAGGCTCACCGCCAGGGTGGTACGCATGATCGCCGATTCCTGGCCCACCAGCTTCACCGCCGCCGCCGCAATGGCGATCGACTGCGGCGAGACCAGCTTGGCCATCACCCCGCCGGCGGTGTTGGCGGCCACCAGCAGCGCCGGGCTGACCCCGATCTGGGCGG
>NZ_QAIW01000060.1:0-6576 GCF_003061285.1 Stenotrophomonas sp. HMWF003
CGGCCGGCACTACGCGAGATCGTTCGAGGGTCATGACGAGCCGGCCAGCGGCCGGCATTACGCGCGATTGTTCGACGGTCATGGCCAGCCGGTCGGCGCGCGCACCCCACTGCGGTACGCAAAAAAAAACAGCAGCCCAAGGCTGCCGTTTTTCATCGATGCAATGGTGCGCCCGGAGAGATTCGAACTCCCGACCGCCTGGTTCGTAGCCAGGTACTCTATCCAACTGAGCTACGGGCGCATTTGCATTGTCTGGTTTTGCGTCCTGCCGCACGTGTTGCCACGTTCGACGGGAGGGCAGGCGAGCCTGCTGCGATGTAATGGTGCGCCCGGAGAGATTCGAACTCCCGACCGCCTGGTTCGTAGCCAGGTACTCTATCCAACTGAGCTACGGGCGCATTTACATCACGTTGTACTGCTGATGCCAACGGCGGAGTTGGCAACCTGTTGATGGTGCGCCCGGAGAGATTCGAACTCCCGACCGCCTGGTTCGTAGCCAGGTACTCTATCCAACTGAGCTACGGGCGCGTCAACAGGAGCGGAATTATGCGGATGTGAGCCGCATTCGTCAACGCCTTTGTGAAGAACTTCATTCAACTGAATGAAAAAGCAGCGCGGCCACGGCCTGCGGCGATTTCATCCATGCGAAGTGATCCGCACGCGTTTCCAGCGTCGTGACATCCAGCACGTGCAGCGAGGCCTGCACCTGCGGCAGCTTGGCCAGCAGGCCCTGCATCGAAGGCACCGGCGCCAGCCAGTCCTGCGCCATCACCACGGCCGTGGCATGGCCGCGCACGTGGCGCAGGCCGGCCTCCAGGTCGTCGGCGATGCCGGCACCCGCGTAATGATTGTTCAGCCCGACCCGGGCCCAGTCGCGGATCAGGCCACGCGCTTCGGTGCCACCGAACCCCAGGCGGCGCCCGTGCAGCACGCCCTGGCGTTGCGCCAGCCAGGGCAGGAACCGGTAGATCAGCGGCAGTGTCCAGCCGCGCGGCGCCGGGAAGGTGCGCCAGTACGGCGTGCCGCTGGCGACCAGCCACAGCCGCTGGAATACCGTGGGATGCAGCCCGGCAAAGCAGCAGGCCAGCTGCCCGCCCAGACTGTGTCCGCCAATGATGGCCTGATCGCCAGTGCCGCCATCGAGTGCGGCCAGGCTGGCCGGCAGGTCGTGGTAGAGAATCTCGCGATAGCCCCAGTCCTGCCCGCGAGACGGGCGCAGGCTGCTGCTGCCGTTGCCGCGCCACTCGTGCAGGTACACGGCAATGCCGCGCGCGGCCAGCGCATCGGCCAGGGGCAGGTAGTGACGCGCGGCCACCCCCAATGCCGGCAGCCACAGCAGCCGCGCGCGTGGCTGCGCCGGCACGCGGGCCAGCAGGTCGAAGCGGTGGCCGTCGGCGGCCACGACCGGCAACGTCAGCGCCTCGATCATGCCGGGCGCGCCGCGCCGAAGTGGTCGATCACCAGCACCTCGCTGCGCCCCGGGTAGTAGCCGCCTTGCAGGCCGCGGGCGACGTAGTCGATGGCCGCTTCACAGGCGTTGGGCAACGACAGGCCCTGGCACAGCTGCGCGGTGATCGCCGAGGCCAGCGTGCAGCCGGTGCCGTGCGCGTCCACCGGCAGGCGCGCGTGGATGAACTCGTCGCGGGTGACGCCGTCGAAGTAGCGGTCAACCACGCGGGCGCCCTCATGCAGGTGGCCGCCTTTCAGCAGCACCGCAGCGGTGCCCAGGTCGAGCAGGGCCGCAGCGGCATCCTCGGCTTCGTCGGCGGTGGTGATGGGGCGGCCGAGCAGCAGCTCCGCTTCGGGGATGTTCGGGGTCAGTAGCGTGGCCAGCGGCAACAGGCGCGTGCGCATCGCGTGCAGCGCGCTGTCTTCCAGCAGCTTGGCACCGCTGGTGGCCACCATCACCGGGTCCAGCACCACGTGCGTGGGGCGGTACTTCTCCAGCGCATCGGCCACCAGCCCGATCACCTCGGCATTGGCCAGCATGCCCAGCTTCACCGCATGGATGTCGAAGTCGGCAAAGCAGGCGTCGATCTGTGCCTGCAGGAACGCCAGCGGCGGCACGTGGACCGCCGTGACGCCCCGGGTGTTCTGCGCGGTCAGCGCGGCGATCGCCGACAGGCCATGCACGCGGTGGGCGGCAAACGCCTTGAGGTCGGCCTGGATGCCGGCGCCGCCGCCGGAGTCGGAACCGGCGATGGTGAGGGCGGAAACGGGAGAAGAAGGAGTCATGCGGCGATTGTGCAATGTTTGCCGCGGGCGTGCTGCTCAGTGCGGGCGCCAGCGCCGCCATTGCTGGAACAGCATGTAGCCCAGGCCGGTGCAGCCGGTCAGCAGGGCAGGGGCCAGCAGCGCGTCGTACCCCCAACGCAGGAACAGCCAGGCGCCCACGATGCCGCCGGCGAGGAAGCCGCTGACGATCAAGCCACTCAGGGTCAGGCGCCGGATCGGCAACGGCAGCCCGCGCAGCAGGTGGCCCAGGCCGATGCCCAGGTCGGTGAACATGCCGCTCAGGTGGGTGGTGCGCACCACCGCGCCGCTGAAGGTGGTGGCCATGGCGTTCTGCAGCCCGCAGGCCATCGCCGCGGCCAGTGCGCCCCAGATCTGCTGCTGCTTGAACAGCGGAATGGCGGCCAGCAGCAACAGCGATTCCAGCGTGAGCACCACGCCATAGCGGCGGCCCAGCTGCAGCGTGCTGTCCTGCACGATCATGCCGCTGAGCATCGCGCCCAGGCAGAACGCGATCAGCAGGCCCCACAGGTGGCCCACCACGCGCCAGTCGCCCTGTGCCAGCGCCATGCCGAGCTGGCTGGTAGTGCCGGTCATGTGGCTTACCGCCTGGTGTTCGAATCCCAGGAAGCCGACCACGTTGACCATGCCGGCCACGCAGGACAGCGCGATCGCACCGATCCATACCCAGGTCGGAAGCCGGATGCTCATCCGGCGTGCGGGCGGCTCATCGCGACACGGTCAGCGCCATGCTCAACGGCCCTTCGGCGGGCCGTTGAACTGCACGTCGGAGAAGGTGCCGGTCGCCGGGTCGAACACCGCGCCCCAGAACTGCGCGCCGCCGTCACACACCCGGATGGCGTCGCGGGAGGGGTCGATATCGGCACCGTCCGGCAGATGGAAGGCGTTGAGGTAGATCACCTGCCTGCCGCCCATCTCGATGCCGACGTACTGCCGGTCGAAATCGGCGGCGTTGGGCACCTGGGCCTCCAGCCGGGGCAGCTGGGCTTCCAGCTGTTCCACCTGCTGGCGGCTGGGCGCCCAGTACCCGGTGACCGCCCCGGCCTCGCGGCCGGGGCTGGAACGTGAGCAGGTGTCGAGCACCTGGGCGGCAATCACCGGGCGGGTGACCACCCAGGACTGGCCGGTCTTGACCGCGGTGGGCACGCTGGCGCCCGGACGGACGTTGGCGGGCGTGCAGGCCGCCGCCAGCGCAGCAAGCGCCAGCGGCAGGACGGCACGGGACAGGGGACGATTCACAACACCTCCGAGGCGTAGTCGGCCAGGCGCGAACGCTCGCCACGGCGCAGCGTGACGTGGGCGCTGTGCGGCCAGTTCTTGAAGCGGTCCACCGCGTAGGTCAGGCCCGAGGTGGTTTCGGTCAGGTACGGGGTGTCGATCTGTTCGACGTTGCCCAGGCAGACGATCTTGGTGCCGGGGCCGGCACGGGTGATCAGGGTCTTCATCTGCTTGGGGGTGAGGTTCTGCGCTTCGTCCAGGATCAGGTAGCGCGACAGGAAGGTGCGCCCGCGCATGAAGTTCAGCGAACGGATCTTGATCCGGCTGGCGATCAGGTCGTTGGTGGCCGCACGGCCCCACGCGCCGCCTTCCTGGGTGTGGGTGAGCACTTCCAGATTGTCGGTGAGCGCGCCCATCCACGGCGTCATCTTTTCTTCCTCGGTGCCGGGCAGGAAGCCGATGTCCTCGCCGACGCTGACCGTGGCGCGGGTCATGATGATCTCGCGGTAGCGCTGCTGGTCCATGGTCTGGGCCAGGCCGGCGGCCAGCGCCAGCAGGGTCTTGCCGGTACCGGCGGTGCCGAGCAGGGTGACGAAATCGATCTCCGGGTCCATCAGCGCGTTGAGGGCGAAGTTCTGCTCGCGGTTGCGCGCGCTGATGCCCCACACCGCGTGGCTGCCGTGGCGGAAGTCGTTGACCAGCGACAGGGTGATCTTGTCGCCGTCCACCTTGGCCACGCGCAGTTCGACTTCATCGTCCCCGGGCAGGTAGGCGTACTGGTTGGGGTGCCAGTTCTCGTCTTCGCTGGCGATGATTTCGTAACTGGTGCGGCCCTTGTCGCTCCAGCTGCGCAGGTTGTCGGTGTGCTTCTTCCAGAAATCTTCCGGCAGTTCGGTGGCGCCGGTGTAGAGCAGGCTGAAATCATCCAGCGCGCGGTCGTTCTCGTAGTCTTCGGACACGATGCCGGCGATGGCCGCCTTGATCCGCAGGTTGATGTCCTTGGAGACGAACACCACCGGGATCTCGGGGATCTGTTCCTTCAGCGCCAGGATCGCGCCGAGGATGGCGTTGTCCGGGATGACCGCGCCGAAGCTCTTGCCCGCATCGAAGTGACTGGTCTGGAACCGCAGCAGGCCCACGCTCTGCTTGCCGCGCAGCTGCAGCCCGTTGGGCCGTTGCAGCGGAATGCCGTCGGCCAGGTTGTCCAGGCCCGACGCCTGCACCAACTCGTTGAGGAAACGGCTGACCTGGCGCGCGTTGCGGCTGGCCTCGGTGGTGCCCTTCTTGCCGTTGTCCAGCTCTTCGATCACCTGCATCGGCAGGTAGACATCATGCTCCTCGAACTTGAACAGCGCGGTCGGATCGTGCATGAGCACGTTGGTATCCAGAACGTAGATGCGCTTGCCTCGGGTCATCGTCATTTCCTGGTGGCAGAACAGGGACAAGCCATCACAGCCTGCAGGGCAGGGTGATGGCCATTGGGGGGTGCAGGTTGGTCACTGGGTTTTCGCGGCCTTCAGGGCTTCAAGGACGGTGTCTGCGTGGCCGGCCACCTTGACCTTGCGCCACGCCTGCACGATACGACTGTCGGGCGAAATCAGGAAGGTGCTGCGCTCGATGCCGCGCACCTGCTTGCCGTACATGTTCTTGAGCTTGATCACGTCGAAGGCGGTGCACAGCGCTTCGTCGCCGTCGCTGATCAGCGGGAAGGCGAAGCCCTGCTTGGCGCAGAAGTTGTCGTGGGATTTGACCGAATCGCGGGAAACGCCGAACACGCGCGCATCGAGGCGGGTGAATTCGGGCAGCAGCGCGTTGAAGTCGATGCCTTCGGTGGTGCAGCCCGGGGTGCTGTCCTTCGGGTAGAAATACAGCACCAGCCACTGGCCGGCGAGTGCGCCGAGGGAGGTGTGCTCGCCGCCGGACAACGCCAGCGGCAGTGCGAGGGTGGTGCTGTCCAGGGTGTCGCCGTCGTTCATGGGTTCCTTTCCGGATCCTGGGGTCGTGCCATTACACCTGCATGAAACGCTGCGCGCCCGTGACGAACGCGCGAACGATCAGAACTTCATCGGATCCATGATGGCATCCAGGTTCAGGTGGTCGCAGAATTCGAGGAAATCGTCGCGCAGCGCGGCGATGTGCATGTTGGCCGGCACCCCGATGGTGACCTGCGCCGAGAACATCTCCGCCCCGGTCTGCATCGCCCGGTAGCGGGTGCTCTGCAGGTTTTCGATGGTGATGCCCTGGCGGTCGAAGAAATCGGCCAGCTGGAACAGGATGCCCGGCTTGTCGGCGGCAATCACTTCCACGATGTACGGCAGCAGGTTGGACTGCGCCTGCTTGGCACCAGTGCGGTACCACACCAGCTTCAGGCCCTCTTCGCGCTCGAGCCGGGTCAGCATGGCTTCCAGCTTGGCCACCGCGTCCCACGAGCCGGTGGCCAGCGCGGTCACCGAGACGTCGCGGCCCACCGTGGCCAGGCGTGCATCAACCAGGTTGCAACCGCTGTCGGAGATACGCCGGGTGACAGGCAGCAGGGGGGACTCCGGATGCGTCGTGTAGGCGTTGATCAGGAGATGGTTTTCGGTCGGCGCAGGCCGCGGCGTGGTGTCGGTCAAGAGGGTTCCGGGTGATGCAAGGTGAGTCTGAACGGCCGGCGACGGCACGTTCGCCGGAGTCCAGCATACTTGCCCGTGCTTTCGACCCGCAAGTAACATGCAACGTACATCCGGCCGGCGTTTAGGCCCGCTGGGTTCCCCCTTTCTTCCGAGCAACGTTTCCTTGTCCCTTTCCGGTCTCATCACCGCGCTGGCCACGCCTTTCAAGGCCGATGGCGCATTGGATCCCGACGGTTGGCAGCGCCTGCTGCACCTGCAACTGGAGGGTGGCGTTCACGGGGTGGTGGTGGCCGGTTCGACCGGCGAGGCCGCGACCCTGTCCGACGACGAGTACGACCAGCTGCTGCGCAGCGCGGTCAAAACCGTGGCCGGGCGCATCCCGGTGCTGGCCGGGACCGGCCTGTCGGGCACGGCCAAAACCATCGAACAGACCCGCCGGGCGGCCGCCAGCGGCGCCACCCATGCGCTGGTGGTGACCCCACCCTATGTG
>NZ_QAIW01000005.1:0-1116 GCF_003061285.1 Stenotrophomonas sp. HMWF003
CAGCACCTTCACCCCGAAACTCCGGAACACCGCATACCCCGCCGAACCGGCAATCGCCTCACGCGCCGACGGCTGCGCCGCATACAGCCGACCCAGCACCTCCGCTGTTGCCGCGCGTGTCTTGTTGCGCGCCTCCAGCGTCGCCGCCGTGGCCGACCCGTCGGCATTGCGCGGCGGAGTGCTGGTGCAGGCCACGCACAGCACCATGGCCGCGGCCAGCGCGGCGATGTGGACTCGTTTCATGGCAAAGCTCCTGTCGTGTGTAGAGCGGACGCGCGTTCAACGCGAGGCGGCGTCCAGTGGTTGTCCAGCAGCGCCTGTGCAGGCCAGTAGTAGCGCATCGCGGCCACGAACGGACCGTTGGGGATGGGCAACCAATTGGCCTGCTTGTCCTTCCCCGGCGTGCGGTGTTGCAGGTACAGCGTGAGCCCGCCATCGGCGTCGCGGCGCGGCTGCGGCAGCATCGACCCGTCGAACTGATAGCGATGGATCGGCTCGGCCACTCCCGCCTGCCCGGGAAGCGGGTACACCGACAGTGACCAGAACGCATGCACCGGCGGCAAAGCGTCCTTGCCGAACCGCACTACGTAATCCTGCGCACTGCCGTCCAGAGACACGCCATCGGCATCGGTGTCGTAGCGGGGTGACAGCGCCTCCTCGCGCGAGAGTGTGCCCAGCCCCGACTGGCTGCCCGCTGCGCGCGCCACGTAATCGTTGTCGAGCACGTCGCGGCTGCCGAACAGCGTGTCGCTGCGACCGGCGAGGGCGGCGCGGCGCTGGTCGATCTCGCGCTGGCCATCGGCCATCCCGCCCTGCAGCGCCTGCAGCGTCGCCCGCGGCAGAGTGGCCACGGCCAGCGGTTGCCCGGGCACGATGCCGATCTGCGCCAGCCGCGCACGCAACGCACCTTCGCCGGGCGGCGGGGGCGCGAACTGCAGCAGGAACGCCAACTGCGCGAAGAAGGTCGGCGACGTGCGCATCGCCGCGCTGCCCAGCGGCGCGGGCCAGTCCATCGGCGGGGGTGCTGCGGGCGCGGCCGTGCCGAGAAAGCGCGACAGCGGCTGTATCGCATAGCTCGCCTGGATACGGCGGACCCGCGGCAGGTCGGCCGCACCC
>NZ_QAIW01000061.1:0-1515 GCF_003061285.1 Stenotrophomonas sp. HMWF003
GTTCAGGCCGTTGATGTAGACGGTGTTCTCGGCGACCGACGAGCCGCCGAAGGAAATGCCCTGCCCACCCAGCGACCCCTTGCCCTTGACCGCACCCGGCGCGAGCAGCGCCACGGCGGTGATGTCACGGTCCACCGGCAGGCGCGACAGCTCTTCGCGGGTGATGTTGGTGGCCGACTCGGTGGACTTCACATCCACCATCGACACCACCTGCGGCGCGCGTACTTCCACCGCGCCCAGCGTGCTCACCCCGCTCACCGGTACATTGACCGTGGTGGCGCTGCCCAGGCCCACGTTGATCTGGCCCACGCGGGTCGGTGCACCGCCGGCAACGGCCACCTCCAGTTCGTAAGTGCCCACCGGAAGCAGCGGAATGCGGTAGCTGCCATTGGCCTCGGCGCGTACCGAGCGCACAAAGCCGGTGGACGGGTTGCGCACCGTCACCGTGGCGTTGTCCAGGCGTTGGCCCGGGTCGGTGAGCAGCTTGCCCACCACCGCGCCGTCCTGCGCCATCGCCACCGGCGCCAACGTGCCCAGGCACGCCCCCAACGCGACGCACAGCGCCGCCCGCTTCAACCTGTTCGTGTTCATTCCCTGCTCTCTCCTGCAGATATGGAATCGTGGGTGGTGCCGTTTACCGCTTCACCGCCAGTGGCACGATGTGCGACTGGAAGTCGTAGTTCCATTGATCGAAGTACAGGTTGCCGCCATCCCACTCGACCTCGCCGCGCTGCGAATCCACCGTGTCCGAGCGCGGGAAGCGCTTGGCCGGGACCAGCGGCTGGCTGAAGGCGTCGTTGAAGGCGATGCGGTAGGCATCGAGCCCACCAAAGTAGAAATCGCGCAGCGCCGGCTGCGGGCTGTCCAGTCGGCCGGTGGTGACATCCATCGGCACCCAGCCATACGGGGCCAGGTACAGCGCGCCCCAGTCGTGCAGATTGCTGTAGCCCACCGCGTCGTCAGCGTAGACCATGCCCGACTGCCAGCGCGCGGGAATGCCGTTCATGCGCAGCAGGGTGATCAGCAGCAGGGTCTGTTGCCCGCAGTCGGCGTGGCCGGCGTGCAGCGCGTAGTCGCTGATGTTGGTCAGGGTGGAATATTCGCGCGCGCCGGCCCACGGAATGCGGTCAACCGCATCGAACAGCCGGCGGGCCACCTCGTAGGGGCGGGTTTCGCCCTGCAGCACCTGGTCGGAGAACAGCCGCAGGGCCGGGGTGAAGCGCACGTGCGGCGGCTGTTCGGCCAGGTACGGGGCCAGCGCCGCGTCGGTGGGCGTGGGCCGTACCACGACCGGGTCGATGCGGGTGTGCCGGGCGCGCACGGTGAGCGCGTAGCGGATTTCGAAACGGGTGGGCTGCCCGGCCACGGCGGTGCCTTCCAGGTACGCAGTGCGTTGCAGCGCGCTGGCCGGCGCAATGCGCGCCTGGCCAGGCGTGCTGCCGCGCCACTGGATCTGCTCCTGCTGGCCGGCGATCGCGCGCGGGTACGGAATCCAGGCGCGCAACGTGGTGCCGG
>NZ_QAIW01000061.1:1534-2074 GCF_003061285.1 Stenotrophomonas sp. HMWF003
TCACCGTGAGCGACTGGGTTACCTCCACCCGCTGCGGCAGCACCGACGACTCTCCCGATGCCGCAGCCGCCTCCACCACCTTGGCGTGGTACGGGGTGAGGTGTTCGAACGGACCGTCGCTGGGCAGTGGCGCGTCGGCCCGGCGGCGCGCACGCGCCTCCTCGCTCAGCCGGAACAGGTTCGACGGCGCACGCTTGAAGTAGAACCGGGTGCCGTCGATATCCAGGTGCTCCAGCAGCCCCTGCCGGTCCCAGCGCTCGAATTCGTCATCACGCAGATCGGGAATCGAGCGCCGCACGGCGTCTTTGGCCGCGGCGGTGTCCAGGCTGAAGTCCAGCCGGATCCGCCGCATGCGCTCGCGCTGGAAGGCCAGCGTGTGTTCGTCGTAGGCCGCTGGCGGCGTGCTGCCGTGCTTGGCGATGCGCTGCTCGGCGCGGGCGAAGTACCCGGCATCGATGAGGTCGGCGACGCGCGCGCGCTCGGCCGCGTCCTCTACCGTGCCGGAAGCGGCACGACCGGCCTGGGCCGACGGCACCGACA
>NZ_QAIW01000062.1:0-10741 GCF_003061285.1 Stenotrophomonas sp. HMWF003
GCGCGAACGAGCCTACAAGGACGTACTTGCGGCGTGTCCCGACAATCCACCCGTACCCGACCAAGCCAAGAGACACACAGACGATGCGCTGTTGCTCTGCTCTGCTGTTGCTCTGCTGTTGCTCTGCTGTTGCTCTGCTCTTGCTCTTCCCAGCCCCCATAAAAAAACCCCGCCTTTCGACGGGGTTTTGTTCGTTTCAGTTCAACCGCGGATCAATGCCCGCCGGCCGAGGCTGCACCCGCGCCTGCACCGAACGGCGGCTTGGCCAGCCACAGGAAGGCGATGATCGCCAGGAAGATCCAGCCCAGCAGGAAGAAGATGTCGTTGAAGCCCATCTGCGACGCCTGGTGGTTGATCATGTTGTTCAACGCCGCTGCCCCGTGCTGCAGGTCGCCCTGCCCCATCGCCGCCACCTGCTCCTGCATGCCCGGCTGATACGCCGAAATGTGCTCGGTCAGATCCGCGTGGTGCACCTGCGTCCGGCGCGCCCACAGCCACGTCGTCAGCGACGCCGCGAAACTGCCGCCCAGCGTACGCAGGAACGTCGCCAACCCCGAACCCGCCGCGATCTCGCGACCGTCCAGGTCCGACAGCAGAATCTGCAGCACCGGCATGAAGAACAGCGCCACGCCAATACCCATGATCAACTGCACGCCTGCCACGTGGGCATAGTCCACCTGCAGGTTGAAGTCCGAGCGCATGAAACTGGTGAAGGACAGGAACACGAACGCGAACGACGCGATCATGCGCATATCGAACCGCGAGGCGTACTTGCCCACGAACGGCGTCATGATCACCGGCAGGATACCGATCGGCGCCGTCGCCAGGCCCGCCCAGATTGCCGTGTAGCCCATGTCGCGCTGCAACCACTGCGGAATCAGCAGCGACACACTGAAGAAGGCCGCATACGCCACCACCATCGCCAACGTGCCGGCGCGGAAATTGCGGTGCCGGAACAGCTTCAGGTCGACGATCGGGTCCTTGTCGGTCAACTCCCAGATCAGGAACACCGCCAGTGCCACCACCGCCACGCAGGCCAGCACCACGATCTTGGTCGACGCGAACCAGTCTTCGTCGTTGCCCAGGTCGAGTACCAGCTGCAGCGCGCCCACACCGATCACCAGCGTGATCAGGCCGACGTAATCCATCTTCGGCTTCTCGATGTGCTCCGGGCGCCCCTTCAACTGGCTGCCCACCACCATCGCCGCGAAGATGCCCAACGGCACGTTGATCAGGAAGATCCATTCCCAGCTGTAGTTGTCGGTGATCCAGCCGCCCAGGATCGGGCCGCAGATCGGCGCCACCACCGTGATCATCGCCAGCAGCGCCAGCGCCTGCCCGCGCTTCTCGCGTGGGTAGATCGACACCAGCAACGACTGCGTGATCGGGTACATCGGGCCGGCCACGAAGCCCTGCAGCGCGCGCGACAGCACCAGCATGCCCATGCTCTGGGCCAGGCCGCACAGCAGCGAGGTGATCACGAACGCCAGCGTCGCCCAGACGAACAGCTTGCGTTCGCCGAAGCGGCGGCTGAGCCAACCGGTCAGGGGCAGCGCGATCGCGGTGCTGACCGCGAACGAGGTGATCACCCAGGTGGCCTGCTGCGAACTGGCACCGAGGTTACCGGCGATGGTCGGCAGCGACACGTTGGCGATGGTGGTGTCGAGCACCTGCATGAACGAGGCCATCGCCAGGCCCACGGTGCACAGGGCCACACTCGGTGGCAGGAAGCCGGCGGCCGCACTGGGCGCCGCCGGTGCGCCCGGACTGCCGGGCGCGGCTGGAGCTTGGGCGGACATGGTGACCTCAGCTCGCCTTGGCCTGCTGCGGCAGGTTGCGCTGGATGATCGCGTGGATCGCGTCATCGGCGCTGTGCAGCTGCTTGGCGTAGACGTCGGTGTCGAACACCTGGCCCTTGGCGGCCTGGGTCGGCAGCACCGTGCCCTTCTGGTCGCGCAGGCTCACTTCGGCCTTGATCGACAGGCCGATGCGCAGCGGGTGCTCGGCCAGCTGCTTGGCGTCGATGGCGATGCGCACCGGCACGCGCTGCACGATCTTGATCCAGTTGCCGCTGGCGTTCTGCGCCGGCAGCAGCGAGAACGCCGAACCGGTGCCCAGGCCCAGGCTGTCGATGCGGCCCTTGTAGGTCACATCACCGCCGTACAGGTCCGAACGCAGCTCCACTTCCTGGCCCAGGCGCATGTGGCGCAGCTGGGTTTCCTTGAAGTTGGCTTCCACCCACATCTGTTCGGTCGGCACCACGGCCATCAGCGCGTTGCCCGGCTGCACGCGCTGGCCCACCTGCACCGAACGACGGGCGACGTAGCCCGACACCGGTGCCACGATGCCCGCGCGGGCATTGTTGAGGTAGGCCTGGCGCAGCTGCGCCGCGGCGGCCTGCACGTCCGGCTGGGTGGCGATCACGGTGTCATCGACCAGCGCGTTGTTGCGTTCGAAGGTCTCGCGCGACCCGGCCACGGCCGCTTCGGCGGCGGCCAGCTCATCGCGGGCGTGGGCCAGTTCTTCGTTGGAGATCGCACCGCTGGCGGCCAGGCCCTTGCGGCGGTTGAAGTCGTCGCGGACGCGCTTCAGGGTCACCTGGCGGGCATTCAAATCCGCCTGGGCGCCTTCCACGCTGCGGTACAGGCCGCGGGTCTGGCGCACGGTCTTGGCCAGGTTGGCTTCGGCCTGCTGCAGCGCCACTTCGGTGTCGGCCGGGTCCAGCTGCACCAGCAGCTGGCCACGCTCCACGCGCATGCCGTCATCGGCATTGATCGCCACCACGGTACCGCTCACCAGCGGGGTGATCTGGACCTGGTTGCCCTGCACGTAGGCGTCGTCGGTGTCTTCGAACCAGCGGCCGAACATGAAGTACCACAGCGCCAGTGCCGCCAGCAGCAGCACCACGATGACCAACAGGCCGCGCAGCAGCTTGCCGCGACGGGACGGAGCTGCCGGGGCGGCAGCGGGAGCGGATGTCTGGCTCATGGAGTGTGTCTCAGGAATGCGTGGAATCAGGGGCGGTGGCGAGCGTGGCGGTATCGCTGGACGGGGTGAACCCACCGCCCAGCGACTGGCTCAGCCGCACCGAAACAAGGATCTGCCGGGACTGCAGTTCGGCCAGCCGCTGCTGGGACACCAGCAACTGCTCTTCGACCACCAGCACCTCGAGGTAGCTGCCGATGCCGGCGCGGTAGCGCTGCTCGGCCAGGTCATGGGCGGCGCGGGCGGTGTCCACCGCCTGCTGCTGCGCGGCGGCCTGGCTGGCCAGCGAGCGCACCGCGTTGACCTGGTCGGCCACGTCGCGCAATGCGTTCACGACCGACTGGTTGTAGTCGGCCACGGCCAGGTCGTACTGGGCGTCGGTCTTGTCCAGGTTGGCGCGCAGGCGGCCGCCATCGAAAATCGGCAGGCTCAGCGCCGGACCGAGGAAGGCAAAGGTGGAGCCGCTCTTGAGCAGCTGGTCCACTTCACTGGACACCACCCCGCCCAACGCGGTCAGGTTGAGGCTGGGATAGAACTGCGCCTTGGCCGCATGGATCTGGCGGTTGGCCGCTTCCACGCGCCAGCGCGCTGCGACGATGTCCGGGCGGCGGCCGAGCAACGCACTCGGCAACACACCGGGCAACTGCAGCGCCAGCGGATTGAGCACCTGCGGGCGCTCGATCTGCAGGCCGCGGTCCGGGCCCTGCCCGACCAGCGCGGCCAGCGCGGTGCGGGCCTCGTCGATCTGCTGCTGGGCGGCCTGTTGCTGCTGCTGCGCGGCCGGAATGCGCGCTTCGGCCTGGCGGGTCTGCAGGTCGCTGTCGATCCCGGCGCGGCGGCGCTGGGCGGTCAGGTCCAGGGTCTTCTGCGAGCGCGCCAGCTCTTCGCTGGCCACGTCATGCAACGTGTAGGCATAGCCCAGCTGCGCATACGCCTCGGCGATGGCCGCCGACAGGTTCAGGCGTGCGGCCTGCGCGTCCACTTCGGCGGCATGGCCGCTGTCCACGGCCGCTTCCCAGGCGGCACGCTTGCCGCCCCACAGGTCGATGCCGTAGCTGAAGCTCAGGTAGGCCTGGCCGCTCCCGGCATAGCTGCCACCGAGTTCGTCGCCGACCATCGATTCGGGCAGGCGCACGCCGGTGTACCCGCCGGAGGCGGACACGCTGGGCAGGCGCTCGGCGTGGGCGGTACCGATCTGGGCACGGGCCTGGCGCAGGCGTGCATCCGCCGCGTCCAGGCCCGGGTTGCGCTGCAGGCCTTCGGCGATCAGGGCGTCCAGCTGCGGGTCGCCGAGGGCGCGCCACCAGTCGGTGGCCGGCCAGCCGGGCTGGCTCAGCCCGGCGGCAGACAGGGTGCGCTGGGTCTGCAGGCTGTCGGCATCCAGCAGCGTGGCCTGCGGCTGCAGGCCGCGGCTGCTGGCACAGGCAGCCAGCGCCAGCGCGAGCACCGATACCAGCACCGGGCGCAGCGGCCGCAGCGAAGAAGTGCGATCAAGGGAGGAGGTCATGGCGTAATCAACGAGTCACGTACACGGGTCATGAGGGAAAGCAGCTGGGCGCGCTCGTCGGTGGACAGGTCGCGCATGGCGTCATCGATGGTCTGGTCGCCACGCTGCTTCAGCCGGGCCCACAACTGGCGGCCTTCATCGGTCAGTACGATCTGCAGCGCCCGGCGGTCCTGGGCATGCGGCTCGCGCCGCACGCAGCCCATGGCTTCCAGCTTGTCCAGCAGGCGGGTGACCGCGCTGGGCACCTGGTCCAGGGCCTGGGCCAACTCGTTGGCGGTACACGGGGCCTTGACCGCGAGCACCTTCAAACCGAGGTAGTGGGTGAAACCAATGCCGAGGTTTTCCTCGGCCATCGACGTGTCGAGCTGACGGACAAGGCCGTCGCGCACCTGGCGCAACAGCAGCCCGAAGCTGGGAGGAGTGGTTTCAGGGCAGATCATCATGGGACGGCACTTTACTTCCAGAAAATATATTTCTCAATGGAAATATTTAATCTGGAACCAAATGCTGTGTTGCAGCAAAGCAGGTAATGCAGGGGTGTGGCGAACGGGTGGTCACCTTAATGGCCGGCTCAGGTGGCCGGGTATTACAATCTGGACAATGAATAACGTTTTCAGGCCAGAGGACGCCATTGCCCTCCCTCCCGTCAAGGTGCGGCACGACGTGCTGGACTGGCTCGAACGCGACGACGGCCTGGCCGTGCTGGGGTTCCAGATCGAGAGTGCGCGCGGGCTCGACCGCGAGATCGACTGGCACCAGCACCGCCGCGCCCAGCTGATCAGCGTCGAAGCCGGGCTGCTCAACATCCGCACCCGCCATGGCAACTGGTCGTTGCCGCCCGGGTGCGCCGGCTGGATGCCGCCGGGCGAGCCCCACACGGTGGGCATCTCCGGCCCGCTGCGCGGCTGGGGCCTGATCGTGTCGGCCGACATGGCCCACGACCTGCCCGACCAGCCCTGCGTGGTGGCCATCTCCGACCTGCTGCAGGCGCTGGCCATGCGGGTGATCCGCTGGGCGCCCGCCGCTGCGCCCGACCTGCGCCAGCAGCACATGATCGAGGTGCTGCTGGATGAAATCCGCAACGCGCCACGCCAGCGCATGCACCTGCCGATGCCGCAGGACCGGCGCCTGCTGCGGATTGCCTCGCAGCTGATCGCCAACCCGGCCGACGGCCGCAGCCTGGAACAGTGGGCGCACTGGGCCGGGTTGTCGCCGCGCAGCCTGACCCGCCACTTCCGCGACGAAACCACGCTCAGCTTCGCGCAGTGGCGCCAGCAGGCCCGCCTGGCCGACGGCCTGCGCCGGCTGTCCGACGGCCACAGCGTGTCCGATATCGCCCACGAACTGGGCTTCAGCAGCCCCAGCGCGTTCGTCACCGTGTTCCGCCGGCACTTCGGCTGCCCGCCCGGGCGCTATCTGGCGCGCAGCGGCCAGCCCCTCAATCCAACGCGCGGCTTGGCATCCCCGGCCGCATCCGGATAATCGACCGCCTGCGAGGGCGACAGCCGTCGCCGTCCCTTGCCACAGGTAACAATCCCGCATGACCGATCTTGCCCGCCCCGCCTTCCACGGCTTTGAACAGCTGCCCCTGCGCGAGTACGCCGAACGGGCGTACCTGGACTATTCAATGTACGTGGTGCTCGATCGCGCACTGCCGTTCATCGGCGACGGCCTGAAGCCGGTGCAGCGCCGCATCATCTATTCGATGAGCGAGCTGGGCCTGAACGCCGCCTCCAAACCGAAGAAGTCCGCGCGTACCGTGGGTGATGTGATCGGTAAGTACCATCCGCACGGCGACAGCGCGTGCTACGAGGCGCTGGTGCTGATGGCCCAGCCGTTCTCCTACCGCTACCCGCTGATCGAAGGCCAGGGCAACTTCGGTTCCACCGACGATCCCAAGTCGTTCGCGGCGATGCGTTACACCGAATCCAAGCTGACCCCGATCGCCGAGGTGCTGCTGGGCGAAATCAACCAGGGCACCACCGACTGGACCCCGAACTTCGACGGCACCCTGGAAGAGCCGACCTGGATGCCGGCCCGCCTGCCGCACCTGCTGCTCAACGGCACCACCGGCATCGCCGTGGGCATGGCCACCGACGTGCCGCCGCACAACCTCAACGAGATCGTCAGCGCGCTGCTGCACCTGCTGGACGATCCGGACGCGACCGTCGCCGACCTGTGCGAGCACGTGAAGGGCCCGGACTACCCCAGCTTCGCCGAGATCATCACCGCGCCGGCCGACCTGCGGAACATGTACGAAACCGGCTACGGCAGCGTGCGTGCGCGCGCGACGTACTTCAAGGAATCGACCAACATCGTCATCAACGCGCTGCCCTTCCAGGTGTCGCCGTCGAAGGTGATCGAGCAGATCGCCGCGCAGATGCGCGCCAAGAAGCTGCCGTGGCTGGAAGACATCCGCGACGAGTCCGACCATGCCAACCCGGTGCGGGTGGTGCTGGTGCCGCGCTCCAACCGCGTCGATGCCGACCAGCTGATGGGCCACCTGTTCGCCACCACCGACCTGGAGCGCAGCTACCGGGTCAACCTCAATGTGATCGGCCTGGACGGGCGTCCGCAGGTGAAGAACCTGAAGATGCTGCTCGCCGAATGGCTGCAGTTCCGCGCCACCACCGTTACCCGCCGCCTCAACCACCGCCTGCAGAAGGTCGAGCGCCGCCTGCACCTGTTGGACGGCCTGCTGGTGGCCTTCCTCAACCTGGATGAAGTGATCCGCATCATCCGCACCGAGGATGAGGCCAAGCCGGCCCTGATCGCGCGCTTCAGCCTGAGCGAGGAACAGGCCGAGTACATCCTCGACACGCGCCTGAAGCAGCTGGCCCGCCTGGAAGAAATGAAGATCCGCGGCGAGCAGGACGAGCTGGCCAAGGAGCGCGACAAGATCCTGGGCATCCTGGACAGCAAGGCCAAGCTGAAGAAGCTGATCCGCGACGAACTGACCGCCGATGCCAAGAAGTTCGGCGATGACCGCCGCTCGCCGCTGGTGCAGCGCGGTGCCGCGCAAGCCATCGACGAAACCGAACTGGTGCCGAGCGAGCCGATGACCGTGGTGCTGTCGGAGAAGGGCTGGATCCGCGCGGCCAAGGGCCACGACATGGACCCGTCCACGCTGTCCTACCGCGACGGCGACGCCCTGCTGGGCGCGGTGCGTGCGCGCAGTACCCAGCAGGTGGCGTTCCTGGACAGCGAGGGCCGTGCGTACTCCACGCTGATCCACACCCTCCCCTCGGCGCGAGGTAATGGCGAACCGCTGACCGGCCGCTTCTCGCCGGCTGCCGGCAGCCAGTTCCTGACCCTGGCCAGTGGGGAAAACAACACCCGCTTCGTGCTGGCCTCCACCCACGGCTACGGCTTCGTGACCCGCTTCGAGAACCTGACCGGGCGCAACAAGGCCGGCAAGGCGATGCTCAACCTGACCTCCGGCTCCAAGGTCCTGACCCCGGCCGTGGTGGCCAACCCGGAAACCGATCGCATCGTGGCGGTGACCAGCTCGGGCAACCTGCTGGCGATCGCCGCCAGCGACCTGCCGGAACTGGACAAGGGCAAGGGCAACAAGATCATCGATATCCCCAAGGCCAAGCTCGCCACCGAGCGCGTGGTCGCGGTGGTGTCGGTGGGCCCGGCCAACACCCTGCTGGTACGCAGCGGCGCGCGCACCATGAACCTGTCCTTCAAGGACCTGGAAACCTACCTGGGCACGCGCGCCACGCGTGGCCACCTGCTGCCGCGCGGCTGGCAGAAGGTGGAAGGTCTGGCGGTGGATTAACCGCACAGGACCGTAGAGCCGGGCTCTGCCCGGCGGTATGTGCCGCACGTTGCGCGTTTACCGCGTAGAGCCGGGCTCTGCCCGGCTGCATGTGTCGCGCGCAACGTATTTGGAAAACGAAAAAGCCGGGAAATCCCCGGCTTTTTCGTTCGTCGCTGGCTGGCGGATGCTGGCGGGCGGACGATGGCTTCTGCAGCGTGCTGGCGAAAGCTGGCTGGCGAGCAGAACCCGGTGACGGGGCGGTGGATCGTCACGCGTCCAGGACACCGTCTGGAGAAACAGCCCTCTTGGAGTCCAAGGGCGCGCGCCGACAGGCGCGGGGATGTGGAAGGTGATACGCCGGGGCCCGCGATGTGGGCGGCACATCGTGGGGCTGATGCGCGTATGCGCGTCAGTGCGCGGACGTCCCCTTCGCATCCATCTTGCTGGTCTGGTACAGCGCCAGCCCGATCCGCTTGATCAGGCCCAGCTGCTGCTCCAGCCACCAGGCATGGTCTTCTTCGGTGTCCTTCAACTGCACCAGCAGCATGTCGCGGCTCACGAAATCCTGGTGCTGCTCGCACAGCTTCATGCCGGCAGCCAGGTTGTTGCGCACGCTGTATTCGGTGTCCAGGTCCTTCTGCAGCATCTCCTCTACGGTCTCGCCCGGCTCGAAGCCATGCGGACGCATGTCCGGGGTGCCACCGAGGAACAGAATCCGGCGCAGCAACGCGTCGGCGTGCTGGGTCTCTTCTTCCATCTCGTGGTTGAGGCGCTCGTACAGCGCCATCAGGCCCTGGTCTTCGTAGCGCCGCGAATGGATGAAGTACTGGTCACGCGCCGCCAGTTCGCCGCGCAGCAGTTCCTTCAGACACGCGATCACGTCCGGATTGCCTTTCATGTGGGGGTGCTCCTGATCAATCAATGCGCGCATGGTGCCCCATCCAGAATTCCAATGATCTAATCGGAATCAGTTGCAGTTGCGCTTGCAGCGGCCTCCACGTGGCGTTCACAGCCCCTACAATCCAACGCACACCACCATCGGGGGATGCTGCATGCGTCGTTGGCTTACGCGGTTGCTGTGGCTGTCGCTGTTGCTCGGGGTCGTTCTGATCGCCACGCTGTGGTGGCTGCTGCGCGGCAGCCTGGCGCAGCTGGACGGCCCGCTGCCGGTGGATGGCCTGCAGGCGCCGGCCAGCATCAGCCGCGACGCGCGCGGGGTGGTCACCATCGACGCGGCCAGCCAGGCCGACGCGATGCGGGCGCTGGGGCTGGTGCATGCGCAGGAACGCTACTTCGAGATGGACCTGATGCGGCGCAGCGCCGCCGGGGAGCTGGCCGAACTGTTTGGCCCGGCCGCCGTGCCAGCCGACCAGCGCATGCGCGTGCATCGCCTGCGCGCGCGCACCCACGCCCACCTGGCCGAGGCCGCCGGCACCGATCCCCAGCCCCTGCAGGCCTATGTGGCCGGGGTCAACCAGGGCCTGACCGACCTGCGGGTGCGGCCCTGGCCCTACCTGCTGCTGCGCCAGCGGCCCACCCCCTGGCTGGCCGAGGACAGCGTGCTGACCGGGTTGGCGATGTACGCCGACCTGCAGGACCCTACCAACCAGACCGAACTGGCCCTGGCGCGCATCCGCGCGGTGGTGCCGCCCGCGCTCTACGCCCTGCTCAGCCGCGACGGCAGCGAGTGGGACGCACCGCTGTTCGGCGCGCCACGCGGCAATGCGGTCCTGCCGGGACCGGATGCGGTGGACCTGCGCACGCCCGCCAGCGCGCGGTCGGCCAGCGCCGCCGGGCACGCCGGGCACGCCGACCCGGACGTGCACGGCAGCAACAACTTCGCCGTGGCCGGTGCGCTCACCGCCGATGGCCGCGCGATCCTGGCCGATGACATGCACCTGGGGCTGCGTGCGCCAGCCCTGTGGTTCCGGGTGCGGCTGCGCTACCCCGACGCGCAGGCGCCGGGCGGCACGGTCGACGTGAGCGGCTTCTCGCTGCCCGGGCTGCCGGCGATCGTGGTGGGCAGCAATGGGCACGTGGCGTGGGGCTTCACCAACAGCTACATCGACAACGCCGATTTCGTGCACGTACCGGCGCATGCGCCCGGCACCCTCGACGGCATCACCACCCACACCGAACGCATCCGCGTGGCCGGCCAGCCGGACACCGTGCTGCGCGTGCGCGAGACGGCCTGGGGGCCGATCCTGCACGAGCGTCCCGACGGCAGCGGCGAAGCACTGCGCTGGACCGCACAGTTGCCCGGCGCGGTGCGCCTGGACTTCGCCGACATGGCGCGCGCGGGCAACCTGGACGATGCGCTGCGGATCGCCGACCGCGCCGGCATCCCTACCCAGAACCTGCTGCTGGCCGACCGCGAGGGCCGCATCGCCTGGCGATTGATCGGGGCCCGCCCGGACCGCAGCGCGGACTGCCCGCCGGCCGGCGCGGCCACGCCGGTGGCCGCGCACTGCGCACCGTGGCCG
>NZ_QAIW01000063.1:0-2555 GCF_003061285.1 Stenotrophomonas sp. HMWF003
GTCGAGGCCACATAGATGCCGGGCGGGTCGGGGTCGGGCTGGTACTTGAGCAGGGTGTCGAGCACCACCTTCAGGGCGATCTGCTCACGGCGGAAGTTGAAGCCACTCATGTCCGCGTTGTAGAACAGCCGCCCCTGCGCCTGTGTTGGCGCGGTGGTGGCGGTGACCGGCATCTGGCCGTGGTCGAACTGCTTCAGATGCGCCACCGCTGCGGCCGCCGATGTGCGTGCCGCAGCCACCATCGGCCAGTGCGCCACCAGCCCGCGCAGCACCTTGGGCGTGGTCCAGCCGGGCAGCTGCGTGTGCAGCTGCGCCGGGTCCAGCCCCTGCACTTCCTCGATCCGGCCTGTCATCGCGCCGTGGTCCCCGTGCTCAGAACTTGTAGCGTACCCCGAACATGTAACGCGGCCCGGTCTGGGTGGCGTAGCGCAGCATGTTGGTGTGGCGCGCATAGGTGCGCATGGTTTCGTCGGTCAGGTTGATCGCCTCCAGGCTCAGCGTGAGCTGGTCGCTCACCGCGTAGCTGATGTTGAGGTCCAGCTGGCCGTAGGCATCGGTGTAGTTCGGGTTCGGGCCCTGCCCGCCGATGCCGTTGAGGAACGTGTCGCGCCAGTTGTAGGCCGCACGCACCTGCCAGTTGTACTTCTCGTAGAACAGCACCAGGTTGGCCGAGTCGCTCAGGCCGATCATCGGGTACTGGTCGCCCAGGCTCAGGTTGTCGAAGGTCAGGCCGGATTTCACCTTGGTGTAGTTGGCCGCCAGGCCGAAACCGGTCTGCCCGAACAGCTGCTGCACGCTCAGTTCCCAGCCGTCCAGGTGGTCCGAGCGCTGGTTGGCCGGCACGGTGATGTCGAACCCGGCGATCGGGTCGCCCGGCTGGCCGACGATGGTGCCGGTGCGCTGGCCGGCCGAGTTGGTGCCGGTGGCAGTCACGCCCGGGTCGCCGTCATGGTTGGCGAAGATGTAATCGCGGATGCAGGGCATGTCGGTCACGCCGCACCCCGATGCCAGCGCCTCGTTCCAGTAGGTGCCGCCCACCGGGGTATGCAGCCCGGCGCTGTTGTCGCGCACGATGGTGTTGCTGATGAAGTTCTTGATGTTCTTGCGGAAGAAGCCCAGCGAGGCATAGCTGGATTCGCCGTAGTACCACTCCAGCGACAGGTCGAAGTTGTCCGCCAGCAGCGGCTCCAGCCCGGGGTTGCCGCGCGAGCCGGTGCCGCCCTGGGTACGCACGATGTTATCGAAGCGACGGCCGCTGTCGATCTGGGTCCAGCCCGGGCGGCCGATGCTGCGGCTGTAGCTGCCGCGCAGCGCCAGCGCCTCGGTGATGTCCAGTTTGAGGTCGACGTTGGGCAGCACGTAGTCGTACTTGCCCTTGCCACCGATGAAGGTGCCCTCGGCCGCATAGCCCAGGTTGAACTCGTTGGCCGAGCCCCAGTTGATGCTGGTCGGCACGCGCACCAGCGCGGTCGATTCCACCTCGGTCTGCTCGTAGCGCACGCCCGCCGCCACATGCAGCGGCATCGACCAGTCGAAGGTGGTGCGGTACTGCAGGTAGGCGCTTTTGGAGGTTTCGGTGGTGCGGATGTCTTCGGTGTATTCGGTGGGGGCCAGGTAGCAGGTGGGGCAGGGCGGTTCGCCATTGGCGGCCACCTGGCCGGCACGTTCGCGCAGGCGGTCGAAATCGAACACCAGGAACTGGCCGGTCAGGCGCGGGTCGCCGTGCCCGGAGAACGCATCGAAGTACTTGCCCATGTCATCGGCGTACCAGATGCTGTCGTCGTAGTCGGCCGGGTCGCCGAGCCCGCCCCAGGTATCGCGCTGCATGATGGCCGAGGCCGAGCGGTTTTCCACCTTGGTATGGCCGACGCCGAAGTCCAGGGCCGAATAGTCGGCGAACTTGAACGTGCCGCTGCCCTGGTACTGCTGCACCTTGGACTTGTTGTAGCTGTTCTGGAAGACCGAACCGGTCACCAGCGCCTGGTTGGCCTGGATGCCGCCGGGCGGCAGCGCGATGTTGATGATCGGCAGGTCGCCGCTGTAGTCCACGGTGGTCTTGCCGCGCACATAGGCGGCCACACCGAGCACGCCGGCCGAACCGTAGGGGCTGTCCGGCTGCGATTCGGCGGTGGCATTGTGGACGTCGAACGACAGATTGAGCGCGTCGTTGACTTCCCAGTCCACATTGAAGCCGAGCGAATCCATGCTGTTTTTGGTGGCCAGTTTCATGCCGCCCATGGCCACGTCACCGTTGACCACGTCTTCGCTGTAGATGATCGGCGCTGCTATCGGGCCGTTGGTCCAGGTGCTGTCGCCGGGGCCGTAGTTGAACCACACCGACAACTCGCTGCGCTGCTGCTGCACCTTGTTCTCCACGTAGGTGTAATCCAGCGTGGTGGTGACATTGTCGGCCGGCTTCCACTGCAGGGTGGCCTGGGCGTTGGTGCGTTGGCGCTGCACGCCGTTGACGTTGTAGGCGGTGTTCTGCGGGCGGGCGTAGATGTCGGTGGCGTCGGGGCGGTTCTGGATGCGGTCCGAATAGCCCTGGCCGGGTT
>NZ_QAIW01000064.1:0-11142 GCF_003061285.1 Stenotrophomonas sp. HMWF003
CCCGCACCCGCCCCAGCGCGCGGATCGCCTCCCCCACCGGATCGGCGATGTGCAGCAACGGCACATCCACCGCCGCCTGCACCTCATCGGCCATCAGGTGCATCGTGTTGGTGCAGATCACCAGCGCGGTGGCGCCGGCCCCCTCCAAGGTATGCGCCACCTCGACCATGGCGCGGGTGGCTGCGGCCCAGTCGCCGGCGCGCTGCATCGCCTCGATGTCGGCGAAGTCGAACGACCACATCAACAGCCGTGCCGAATGCATCCCGCCCAATGCATCGCGCACCTGCTCGTTGATCATCCGGTAGTAGTGCGCCGAACTTTCCCAGCTCATTCCGCCGATCAGGCCCAAGACCTTCTGCACTGCCGCTGCTCCCGTAGTCGTCCAGGCGCCAGCCTATCGCCGACCCGTGCCGCCAGCCAGATCCGGCCAAGCCGCCCCGCAGGCAGCCCGCTAGAATGGGGCCGATGAAGATCGCCTCCCTGATGCCGGCCACGGCCCTTGCCCTGGCCCTCACCCTTGTTTCCACCGATGCCCTGGCCTGGGGCGCACAAGGCCACCGTCTGGTCGCCCGTGTTGCCGAAACGCGCCTCACCCCGGCTGCCCAGGCCGAAGTGGACCGCCTGCTCGCCAGCGAGCCCGATCCCACCCTGCATGCCATCGCCCCCTGGGCCGACCAGCTGCGCGCCAAGGACCCGGGCCTGGGCAAGCGTTCGGCCGGCTGGCATTACGTCAACATCGGCGAAGACAACTGCCACTACGAAGCACAGAAGCACTGCAAGGGCGGCAACTGCATCGTCGAAGCGCTGAAGACGCAGACCGCCATCCTGGGCGACCGCAGCAAAAGCGATGCCGAGCGCGCCCAAGCGCTGAAGTTCGTGGTGCATTTCACCGGGGACATCCACCAGCCCATGCATGCCGGCTACGGCCACGACAAGGGCGGCAACGATTTCCAGGTGCAGTTCAACAACCGCGGCACCAACCTGCACTCGCTGTGGGACAGCGGCATGCTCAACGAGCTCAAGCTCGATGACGACCAGTACCTCGCGCGCCTGCTGGCCCTGCCCGCGCCCAAGCTGGGCAAGCGCTCCAGCATCAACAGCGACGCAGTGCAATGGGCCGAGGCCAGCTGCCGCATCGCCATTGCACCTGGCGTTTACCCGGGCAAGCGTACGCTGGCCCCGGAGTATGCCGCGACCTACCGCCCGGTGGCGGAACAGGAGCTGCGCCTGGCCGGCGAACGCCTGGCCGTGCTGCTCAACGCCACGCTGGGCAAACGCTGAGGAAATCCCCATGTCACTGCACGTCGCCAGTTTCTTCCACCCCGACAGCCATACTTTCAGCTACGTGGTGCATGACCCAGCGACGTTGCAGTCCGCGGTGATCGACCCGGTGCTGGACTACGACCCGGACACCGACGCGCTGGGTGCCGGGCCGCTGCAGCCGCTGCTGGCACATGTGCAGAACAACGCGCTGCAGGTGCGCTGGCTGCTGGAAACCCACGCCCACGCCGACCACGTCAGCGCCGGCCGCTGGCTCAAGCAGCGGTGGCCACAGGCCACGCTGGCGATGGGCGAAGGCATCGTGCAAGTGCAGAAAACCTTCGCGCCGCGGTACGCGCTGCAGGTGCCCACCGATGGATCGCAGTTCGACCACCTGTTCGCCGATGGCGAGCCGTTTGCACTGGGCGATATCCAGGCCGAGGTGATCGCGGTGCCCGGCCACACCAGTGACAGCGTGGCCTACCGCATCGGCGATGCGCTGTTCACCGGCGACTCGCTGTTCATGCCCGACGGCGGCACTGCCCGCTGCGATTTTCCCGGCGGCGATGCGGCGCAGCTGTATCGCTCGATCCAGCGCCTGCTGGCGTTGCCGGATGCAACGCGCGTGTTCATCTGCCACGATTACGGCCCCGGTGGGCGCGAGGTGGCCAACCAGACCACCATCGGCGAACAGCGCGCGCGCAACATCCACCTGCGCGATGGGGTCAGCGAGGCGGCCTTCGTCGCCACCCGGCAGGAACGCGATGCGACGCTGCCCGAACCGAAGCTGATGCACCCCTCGGTGAAGGCCAACATCCAGGGCGGCCCGGCGCGGTAACCCCGTAGAGCGGGGCTCTGCCCCGCTGCCCCCATCCGGCCACGTTCGGCGCCCAGCCACCCATGGGGTGGCTCTACCCCCCTTGGGGTATCGCGTGGCGTTACCGGCCCTGGCGTTGCACGGTCTGCTTGCCTTTCACGATCTCGAAGGTGAAGGCATACAGCAGGCTCACCGGCACCGGTTCGATGCGGTCGGCCCCGGCGCAGTCACTGCGATCCTTCTGCGCGGACCCGGCGGGGTAGTCGCACACCGCCGCAGGCGCGTAACGCCACATCGCCACCGCCGCCTGTGCGGCTTCCACCAGCGGCGCGTTCTCGGGCAAGCCGCCGGCCCGGCATTCGGCCCGGTCAAGCAGCGCCAGGCTGCGCTCCACCCGGCCGTCGGCATCGACCACCACCTGCAGGCAGATCGTCGTGGGGGCCAGCTCACGGCGTGGGTCGCGGTCGCCCAAGGCCGGATCGGGCGCGTTGTACAACTGCGGCATCCGGTACCCCTGGCTGGGCTGCAGCTGATAGGGTTGCACCGCCCCCGCGCCGCCGTCCCCCTCACTCCGCAGGCGCTGCAGGTTCACGTTCTCGGCGCGCGTGTCCACCGTGGTCAGCTGCTGGTGACCAGCACACCCGGCCACCAGCATCGCCAGCGTCACGGCCAGCAGACCCTGCTTCACTGCGCCGGGCCCGACGCATTCAATTCAAACGTCATCGGGATCTTCAACGCCGAGGCAACGGCGGTTCCATTCCGGCGCGCCGGCTTGAAGGTCCACCCTTTCGCCGCTGCCACCGAAGCCGCGTCGAACACGCCGGCCGGGGTCGAACTGAGGACGCGGACATTGCCCACCTTGCCGCTGGCATCCACCTCCACGCGTAGCACGACCTTGCCGGAGAGCCCCTGGTCAAAGGCCGCTTTGGGATAGGTCGGCGGCGTCGTGGTGAGGGCTTCGGCATCCCCGTCACCTGCGGCGGCGTTGGCCAGCGCGGCGGGCCCGGCATGGGGCGACGGCCCTGCGCCTGCAACGCCCTGGCTGGCCCACGCCACTGTTCCCATCCCCACGCACAGCCCCATCACCAGTACCTGCCCGGTCATCCACGGCAGTGCTTTCCGCTTGTGTTCCTTCAACATGGCAATACGCTCCTTCAACATCGGTTGGCTGCGCCAGTGGCAGGCCATCGGTGCAACCGGGTGGACCAACTGCGCCTTGAGCAGGGCGTTGGCGTAGAGCCGGCGCAGGGCCGGATGCGGGTCGACCGTGCGTGCGTCGCAGGCCAGCTCCTGATCACGCAGGAACCGACGCGCCGCCCACGGCAGCAGGGGATGGAACCAGAACACGCAGCGCAGCACGGCCAGCGCGGCATTGGCCCACGGATCGCCATGGCGGCGATGGCTGCGTTCGTGCTGCAGAATCAGATCCTGTTCGGCCGGGCTGAAATCCACCTCGAAGGCCGGGCCCACCACGATGCGCGGGTGCCACAGCCCCACCAGTGCGGGCAGCCCCGGGTCGGCACTGGCCTGCCACGTACCATCCTCACGGGGCTGCAGCGGGCCCATCGCGCGCTCGAACCGGCGCTGTGCGCGCCAGCTGGCGAGCGCCATGACCAGTGCGCCGGCCAGCCACACCGCCAGCAGCAGCACCGGCCACACCGCCGCTTCGGTCGGCACCACCGGGCCGCGCAAGGCGCTTGCGATGACGCGCATGGACGGCGCATCGGCCATCGGCGCGGACGGCAATGGCAGGCACAACGCCGCCAGCACCAGCGGCAGCAGCCACCAACTGCGATAGGCCAGCGCCGCCCCGCCCAGGCGCAGCAACAGCGGCCGCGCACCCGCCAGCAGCAGCACCGCCAGCGCCAGCCATACGCTGGCCTGCAGCATGAGAGTGATCAGATCAGCCATGGTCGAGTGCCTGGATCAGCTGCTTCAGTTCGGCAATGTCCTGCGCGCTCAGTTGCCCGCGCTGGCTGAAGTGCGCCACCAGCGGTGCCACGCGCCCGTCGAACAACTTGTCCAGCATCCCGCTGCTCTGCTCGGCCACCCAGGCCTGGCGCTGCAGCACCGGCGAGTACAGATAGCGGCGGCCGTCGCGGCTGGCGCTGATGGCGCCCTTGGTCAGCAGCCGGTTGAGCAGGGTCTTGATGGTGGGTTCGGCCCAGTCACGCGCGGCCAGGGCGGCCACCACCTCGTCGGCGCCCAGCGGGTGGCTGCGCCACAGTACGTCCATCACCACCGCTTCGGCTTCGCTGATCTGGGTCATCATTTACATCCGTAATCGACGAACCGATTACGCCCGTAATCGAATCGGGTGTCAACCCCTTCGACGATCGGTTCATGCGGCCGCTGCGAGGATCGGGGCATTGCCTGCGGAGCCTGCGATGAAACGCTACCGAAAGCTGGACTACCCGGTGGACGAGGTACGCCGCTTCCTGGAACCCGGTCCGGTGGTGCTGGTCAGTTCGGCGTGGAAGGGCCAGCGCAACGTGATGACGCTGGGCTGGCACATGGTCCTGGCGTTCACGCCATCGCTGCTGGGTACGATGATTTCCAGCGGCAACCACAGTTTTGAGCTGATCCGGCGCAGCCGCCAGTGCGTGATCAACCTGCCCACCGTGGACCTGCTCGACACCGTGGTGGGCATCGGCAACTGCAGCGGTGCCGAGGTGGACAAGTTCGAACGCTTCGGGCTAGACACGACCCCCGCCCACGACGTGGACGCGCCGCTGCTGGCCCAGTGCCCGGCCAGCGTCGAATGCCGGCTGCACGATGCCAGCCAGGTGAAGCGGCACGGTCTTTTCATCTGGGAAGTGGTCAAGGCGCATGTCGCGCGGGCGCCGAAACGGCCGCGTACCGTGCACTACCGGGGCGATGGCCAGTTCATGGTGTCCGGCGCAGACGTCTCGCGTCGCCGTCTGTTCAAACCGGAAATGCTGTAATGGCCCGCATGACTCTGCAGGATGGCGCTGGATGACCGATCACCTTACCGACCTCGACGCGGCCACCGACTGGTTGCTGCAGCGGGTGGACGGCCCGCTGCGCATCGGCGCGCCGCTGGCCCTGGGCAAACCGCATCGGCTGCTCAACGCGCTGTATGCCCGGGTCGAGAACGACCCGACACGGCCGCTGCAGATCTACACCGCGCTGTCGTTGAACCCGCCCAAGCCAGCCGCCGGCGGGTTGGAAGCGCGCTTCATGGCGCCGTTCGCGCAGCGCCATTTCGGCGACGACTTCCCGCGCCTGGCCTATGCCGATGCGATGGTCCGCGACCGCCTGCCGCCGCACGTGCAGGTGGAAGAGTTCTACATGCAGTCCGGCGCCCTGCTCGGCTCCTCGCAGGCGCAGCGCAGCTATACCAGCCTCAATTACACCCACGCTGCCGATGCAGTGGCGCAGCGCGCGCCGCACGCCATCGTGCAGAAGGTGGCGATGCGCCCGGACGACCGCCGGCTGTCGCTGTCGTGCAACAACGACATCACCCAGGACACCCTGGACGCGATGGTGGCACGCGGCCTGCCGCGTCCGCTGATGATCGCCGAAATCGACCCGCAGCTGCCCTACCTCGGCGGCTCGGCCACGGTGGATGTGAGCTTCTTCGACCTGGTGATCACCCCACCGCCGCCCTACCCCGACCTGTTCGGGCTGCCGCGGCAACCGGTCAGCGACGCCGATTACGCCATCGGCCTGTATGCCAGCGCGCTGGTCCGCGATGGCGGCACGCTGCAGATCGGCATCGGCACGCTGGCCGACGCCATCAGCCACGCGCTGGTGCTGCGGCACACCGACAACGCCCGCTACCGGCAGATCCTGCACGCGCTGGATCCGAGCCTGGCCAGCCACCCCACCGTGCTGGAATGCGGCGGGCTGGCCCCGTTCGACATCGGCCTGTATGGCTGCAGCGAGATGCTCAACGAGGGCTTCCGACGGCTGGTGCAGACCGGCGTGATCCGGCGCAAGGTGCATGACGATCTGGGCTTGATGCAGCGCATCGAGAACGGCAGCACCCTGACCATCGACCACGCCACGCTGGAGGCCGAAGGCGAATACCTGCACGGTGCGTTCTACCTGGGCTCGCCGGAGTTCTACCAGTGGCTGCGCGACCTGCCCGACGACGAGCGCGGCGCGATCGGCATGCGCCGGATCAGCGAGATCAACCAGCTGTACGGGGGCAATGAGGCCTTGGAGCGCGTGCAGCGCCGCCATGCCCGTTTCTTCAACTCCTGCATGATCGCCACCGCGCTGGGCGCGGCCGCGTCCGATGCACTGGAAGACGGGCGCGTGGTGTCGGGCGTGGGCGGCCAGTACAACTTCGTGGCGATGGCCCATGCGCTGCCCGAAGCCCGCAGCGCGCTGATGTTCCGCGCGGTGCGTGAGGACAAGGGGCAGGTGCAGTCCAACGTGCGCTGGAACTACGGGCATACCACCATCCCGCGGCACCTGCGCGACATCTACATCAACGAGTACGGCATTGCCGACCTGCGCAACCTGACCGACGAGGACTGCGTGACCGGCATGACCGCGATCACCGATGCAGCCTTCCAGGACACGCTGCTGCAGACCGCCAAGGCCGCCAAAAAGCTGGACGCGGCATTCGTGGCC
The DNA here is from genome assembly GCF_003061285.1 of Stenotrophomonas sp. HMWF003. Classification (NCBI taxonomy): domain Bacteria; kingdom Pseudomonadati; phylum Pseudomonadota; class Gammaproteobacteria; order Lysobacterales; family Lysobacteraceae; genus Stenotrophomonas; species Stenotrophomonas sp. HMWF003. The sequence continues at coordinate 6,683 of NZ_QAIW01000064.1, forward strand.
CCATCGCACTGGCAACAGCGCAATACCGCCGGCGCGGTGAGTGCCGCACTGGCACCGTTCCGCCAGTCGGGGCTGCTGCCGGACTATCCACTGGGCAGCGACTTCACCGAGGTCGAACAGCACTTGGTGAAGGCGTTGGGCTGGCTGAAGCAGAACACGCAGACGCGCGGCAGCAAGCTGCGCACGGTGTGGGCCGCGCTGCGCCAGCCAGCCGGCGATGGCGACGCGGTGTACCTGCAGCGGATGGCGCTGGATGCGCCCGCGACGTTTGGCGAACGGCTGGAAGCCCGGCTGGTGCGGTTGGCGTTGGCGCGGACCGCCGCGGTCTGAGCGTCGTGCGCGGTTGTAACCGGCGAGATAGGGGTTGCCGGCCAGCGGCCGGCACTACCGGTCAAATGCAGAAGGCCGGGCAATGCCCGGCCTTCTGGATTACATGGACATCATCGAACGCGGTGCGTCAGAGTGCCTTGGCGGCCGCCACCACGTGTTCGGTGGTGATGCCGAAGTGCTTGTACAGCGCTTCGGCCGGGGCCGAGGCACCGAAGGTGTCGATACCGATCACCGCACCGTCCAGGCCCACGTACTGGCGCCAGAAACCGGTGACGCCCGCTTCCACCGCCACGCGCTTGCGCACGGCATTGGGCAGCACGGACTCGCGGTAGGCCGCGTCCTGGCGCTCGAACACGTCGGTGGACGGCATCGACACCACGCGGGTCTTGATCCCGGCGGCGTCCAGCTCGGCCTTGGCGGCCACGGCCAGACCCACTTCCGAACCGGTACCGATCAGGATCACGTCCGGCACGCCGCCTTCGGCGTCGGCCAGCACGTAGCCACCGCGCGCGATCTGGGCGACCTGCTCGGTGCTGCGCGGCTGGTGCGGCAGGTTCTGGCGGCTGAACACCAGGCAGCTCGGACCGTCGGTGCGGGTGATCGCCGACTTCCAGCTGACCGCCGACTCGACCGCATCGCACGGGCGCCACACATCGTTGTTGGGGATGTAGCGCAGCGAGGCCAGGTGCTCCACCGGCTGGTGGGTCGGGCCGTCTTCGCCCAGGCCGATCGAGTCGTGGGTATACACGTGGATGGCGTGCGCCGGAATCAACGCGCTCATGCGCACGCCGTTGCGGGCGTAATCGCTGAACACCAGGAAGGTGGCGTCGAACGGAATGAAGCCACCGTGCAGCGCCAGGCCGTTGGCGATGGCGGTCATGCCGAACTCGCGCACGCCGTAGTACACGTAGTTGGCGTTCGGGTCGTCGGTGGCGACCGACTTGCTGGCCTTCCACAGGGTCAGGTTGGAATGGGCCAGATCGGCCGACCCGCCCACCAGTTCCGGCAGCAGCGGCGCGAACGCTTCGATGGCCAACTGCGAGGCCTTGCGCGAAGCGATGGTCTGGCCGTCGGCCTGCACCTGGGCGATGTAGGCATCGGCCTTGGCGACGAAGTCAGCCGGCAGTTCGCCGTGCGAGCGACGGGTCAGTTCCTCGGCTTCGGCCGGGAAATGCGCGGCGTACTTGTCGAACTGCTGTTCCCACTCGGCCTGGCGCAGGGTGCCGGTACCGCCGGCACGCCAGCCGGCGTAGATCTCTTCGGGGATTTCGAACGGACCGTAGTTCCAGCCCAGCTGCTTGCGGGTGGCTTCCAGCTCGTCCTTGCCCAGCGGCGCGCCGTGGCTGGATTCCTTGCCGGCCTTGCCCGGCGAACCGAAGCCGATGGTGGTGCGGCAGCAGATCAGGGTGGGCTTGTCGAACTGCGCCAGGGCGCCGTCGATGGCTGCCTTGATGCTGTCCGGGTCATGGCCGTCGACGCCGCGCACCACGTTCCAGCCATAGGCTTCGAAACGCTCGGGGGTGTTGTCGGTGAACCAGCCTTCGGTGTTGCCGTCGATGGAGATGTGGTTGTCATCCCAGAAGCAGACCAGCTTGCCCAGGCCCCAGGTGCCGGCCAGCGAGGCGGCTTCGTGGGAAATGCCTTCCATCAGGCAGCCATCGCCCAGGAACACCCAGGTGCGGTGGTCGACGATCTCGTACTCGGGGCGGTTGTAGCGCTGGGCCAGCAGCTTCTCTGCCAGCGCAAAGCCCACGGCGTTGGCCAGACCCTGGCCGAGCGGCCCGGTGGTGGTTTCCACGCCGGGGGTTTCATGGTGCTCGGGATGGCCGGCGGTCTTGCTGCCCAACTGGCGGAACTGCTTGAGCTGTTCGATCGGCAGGTCGTAGCCGCTCAGGTGCAGCAGCGCGTACTGCAGCATCGAGCCGTGGCCGTTGGACAGCACGAAGCGGTCGCGGTTGAACCACTTCGGGTTGTTGGGGTTGTGACGGAGATAGTCGTTCCAGAGGACCTCGGCGATATCGGCCATGCCCATCGGCATGCCGGGATGCCCGGACTTGGCGGTTTCGACCGCATCAGCGGCAAGGAAGCGGATGGCATTGGCCAACTGGCGGCGGGTAGGCTGCGTCATGGTTCTGAGAGTCGGGAGGCTCCCGCGGAGCTGCGGGCAGCCAATTGTCCCACAGACCTCCGGCGGGGTCAGGCCGGGTGTCGGCTTTCTGAATGACAATCGCCGTGTGCGGGTGCAGGGCTGTTCACGTGGGGCCTCGACCTCGTTTGGGCGTGGCGCGCGCGTCCGGGGCCCCTTGGCGGCGGGGTGACCCTTGTGCAAATGTCCCCCGGCCGCCTGCGGCGACCTCCTCCTTTACTTTGCCAAGTGCCTGCCGGCCGCGGAGGGCCCCGGACTCGCGCGAAGCCGCGCTTGTTCGCCACCGTCCCGTCGTCCGTGGAAAGAAAAACGCCCCGATTCCTGACGGAACCGAGGCGTTCTGCGGGCGAATGCGCGGCAGGCCGCGCCCGCCGGGGGGTCAGTCGCGGCTGACCTGCACCGGCACCGGGCTGTCCTCGGTCTCGCCCTTGGCCACCAGGGTGGTCAGGGCCAGGTCGCCGGTGACGTTCAACGCGGTACGGCACATGTCCAGGAAGTGGTTCACGCCCAGGATCAGGCCGATGCCCAGCGGGTTGACCCCGACCATGGCGCAGATCATCGCCACCACCGGCAACGAGCCCGACGGCACGCCGGCCGTGCCGATGCCGCCGAGGATGCAGACCGCCATCACCATGATCTGCTGGCCGATGCTCAGGTCCACACCGAAGAACTGGGCCAGGAAGATCACCGTCACGCCCTCGAACAGCGCGGTGCCGTTCTGGTTGGCGGTGGCGCCCACGGTCAGCACGAAGCGCGATACTTTCTGCGGCAGGCCCATCTGGTCGGCAACGCGCAGCGCGGTCGGCAGGGTGGCGTTGCTGGAGGCGGTGGAGAAGGCCATCACCGTGGCCTCCTGGGTGTCGCGGAAGAACGACAGCGGCGAACGCCCGGATAGCCACACCGCCGTGCCGTAGGTCACCACCATGTGCAGGCCCAGTGCCAGCACCACCACGCCCACGTAGGCGCCCAGGCGGATGATCAGGTCGAAGCCGAACAGCGCGGCCAGGTTGAACATGAAGCAGGCCACCGCGTACGGGGCCAGCCGGATGACCAGGTTGATCAGCGTCATCGACACTTCGAACACGCCTTCCACGGCGCGACGCAGCGGGGCGACCTTTTCCTCGTCGCTGAGCACCATGCCGATGCCGAACATCAGCGCGAAGAACATCAGCGACAGGATCGCGCCATTGTCCGATGCGGCCTGCAACACGTTGCTGGGCACGATCGACAGCAGCATGTCCATGCCCTTGGGGGTTTCATGGATGCCGGCGACGATTTCCTTGCTGCGCTCGGCATTCTCCGAGAGCATCTGCGCGGCCACGTGCGGGTCCACCCCGGCGCCGGGCTTGAGCACGTTGACCAGCACCAGCCCGATGCCCACCGCGATGCCCGACAGCAGCACCGTGTAGGCCAGGGTCTTCCAGCCGATGCGGCCGAGCGCGCGGATGTCGCCCATCTCCGACACGCCCATGATCAGCGCCGAGAAGATCAGCGGCACGATCAGCATGAAGATCAGGTTGAGGAACAGGCCCGACAGCGGCGTGGTCACCCAGGCCATCACGCCCTTGGCGAACTCGGTCAGGCCAGGCACGCCCGGTCCGGCGGCATGCACGATCAGGCCCAGCACCAGGCCCAGCGCGAAGCCAATGCCCATTTTCCAGTGCAAGGGCAGTTTCTTGCGGGTCGTTGCGGCCTCAGTCATGTAGCAGCTTTCCTGTAAAGAATTGAACGAGCTTAGCAAAGCCGGGCGCGCGGGCCCGGCAGCACATCAGGATCCCGAAGGATATAGAGGCGCCAGCCCATTGTTTTCCGCCACCGCGGCGGCCTGCCAGTGCGGTCCGTCATGGAAGGCCCGGCGCAGCGCCTGGCGCGCGGCGGCCACGTCGCCGCCCTGGCCGGACCAGCGCACCCGCTGCATCGCCAGCAACGCCTCGCGCTGGGCCGGGTCGGCCAGCCGCGCCAGCAGGGCCTCCAGGCCCACTAC
>NZ_QAIW01000065.1:0-18453 GCF_003061285.1 Stenotrophomonas sp. HMWF003
GGCCACGCCCGCCCACAGCAGCCAGTCGCTGCCGTAACCGGCCATCGGGCCCGCACCCTCGCCGAACCACAGCGAACTGACCCGCAGCACCGCGTACAGGCCCACCTTGGTCATGATCGCAAACAGCGCAGCCACCGCCGCCGGCGCACGCGCATAGGCTTCGGGCAGCCACAGGTACAGCGGCATCAGCGCGGCCTTGCTGCAGAACACCAGCAGCAACAACCCCATGGTGGCCTTGACCAGCACCAGGTGCGTGGCCGGTACCTCGGCGATGCGCTGGGACAGCTCGGCCATGTTGAGCGAGCCCAGCGAGGCGTACAGCAGGCCAAGGGCGATCAGGAACAGGGTCGAGGCGGTGACGTTGAACACCACGTAGTGCAGGCCGATCCGCATGCGCAGGCCGCGGCCGCCGCTGAGCAGCAGGCCGTAGGAGGCGATCAGCATCACCTCGAAGAACACGAACAGGTTGAAGATGTCGCCGGTGAGGAAGGCGCCGTTGAGGCCCACCAGCTGGAACTGGAACAGCGCATGGAAGTGCGGCGCGCGCCGGTCCCAGCCCGAGCACGCATGCAGCAGGCACGGGATGGCCAGCAGCAGCGTGGTCACCAGCATCCAGGCCGACAGCCGATCGGCCACCAGCGCGATGCCCAGCCGCGAGGGCCAGTCGCCGAGCAGGTACACCGCGATGCTGCCATCGGCGGTCTGCGCGAACAGCAGCGCCACCGCCGCGGCCAGCGCGGCCAGCGTGGTCCACGCCACCGTACGCTGCACCTTCGGGCCATAACGACGGTGTTCGACGAACAACGAGCAGGCCGCACCGAACAGCGGGATCAGGATGGGCAGGATCACCGCATGGTTCATGCGCCGCCCTCCCGCCCTGGCGCGGTATCGGCCGGCGCGGTGTCCTGGGCTTCCTCATGCGCGTCGACGTGGTCGCTGTGGTTGTCGCTGCGGCTGCGCATGGCCAGCACGATGCTTACCGCGGTCATCGCAAAGGCAATCACGATCGCGGTCAGCACCAGCGCCTGCGGCAACGGGTCGGTGTAGTTGCCGAGGTCGCTGTCGATGCCCTCGCGCAGCACCGGTGCCTTGCCCGTCACCAGCCGGCCGCCGGCGAAGATCAGCAGGTTGGTGGCGTAGGACAGAAAGGTCATGCCCAGGATGACGTCGAAGGTGCGCGCGCGCAGCAGCAGGTAGATGCCGATCGCGCCGAGTACGCCGATGGCGCTTGCCAGGGCCAGTTCCATCAGTGCATCTCCCCGGTTTTTGCCGAACGACGGTTGGGATCGATCTCGCCCTTGCGGGCATTGCGCGTACGCGACGGCTTGATGGTGCCCATCATCGACAGGATCAGCATCGCCCCGCCGAACACCACCAGGTACACGCCGGTATCGAAGCCGATGGCACTGGCCAGCGGGACCTCGCCGATGAGCGGGATGTGCAGGTCCAGGTGGCCGCTGGTCAGGAACGGCACCCCGAACAGCATCGACGCGCTGCCGCTGACGATGGCGATCAACAGGCCGGCACCGATGCAGCGGATGTAGTCGAAGCCGAAGCGCGACTCCACCGAGGTAGTGCCCTGGATCACGTACTGGATCAGCAGCGGTACCGCCAGCACCAGGCCGGCGATGAAGCCGCCGCCGGGGGCGTTGTGGCCGCGCAGGAACAGGAAGATCGACACGGTGAGCGTCAGCGGGAACATGATCTGCGCCAGATCGGCCGGCACCGGCAGCTTGATCGGCGGGCCGGGCATGATCTGCTCCGGCGCCATCCGCGAGCGCCGCAGCATGGCGTGCACCACCAGCGCTGCGATACCGAACACGGTGATCTCACCGAAGGTATCGAAGCCGCGGAAGTCCACCAGGATCACGTTGACCACGTTCTGCCCATACGCCTCGGGCAGGGCGCGCGCGACCAGCTCGCCGGCCATGGTGTTGGGCGGCAGGGTCATCGCGGTATAGGCCGCGGCCGCCAGACCGCCACCGCCGATGATCGCGATCAGGGCATCGCGGCGCTTGCGCCAGCGCGAATGCTCCGGCGCCGATTGAGCAGGCAGGTAGTTCATGCCCAGCAGCATCAGCACCAGCGTGACCATTTCCACCAGCAGCTGGGTCAGCGCCAGGTCCGGGGCCGACAGGAACACGAAGGTGAGCGACACCATCAGGCCCACGCCACCCATCACCAGCACCGCCAGCAGGCGCTGCCGGTACACGAACAGCGCACTGACCGCGCAGGCCATCATCACCAGCCACAGCGCCCAGCCCAACAGGGGGATCGGCTGCGGCGAGGGCCAGTTCGGCGACCCGGGGTTGGCCACGAACGGGGCCAGCGCGACGACGATGGCCACCACCACCAGCGCCATCAGCATGCGCTGCAGGCTGCCATTGGCCAGCGCCTGGGTAAGCCGGTGGGCGAAGCCGAACACCATGTCCAGCTGGGTGTGGAAGATGTTGCGGCCGATCGCGCGGCTCACCACGGCATGCAGGTTGATCAGCCGGCGCAGCCCGAAGTACAGCGCGATGCCGCCCACGACACCGGCGATGCTCATCATCAGCGGCGTGTTGAACCCGTGCCACACCGACAGGCTGTAGGCCGGCATCGCCGGGCCAAGGATCGAAGAGGCGGCCGCGTGCAGCACCGGGGCGATGGTGATGGCCGGGGCCACGCCCACCGCCACGCACACCACCACCAGGATCTCCACCGGCACCTTCATGAAGCGCGGCGGCTCGTGCGGTACGCGGTCCAGGTCGTGCGGGCCCTTGCCGAAGAAGGTGTCGTGCACGAAGCGCAGGCTGTAGGCCACGCCGAACACGCCGGCCAGCAGCGCGGCGATGGACATGGCCAGGCGCATGGTCTCCGGGCCACCGGCATCCAGTGCCTCGGCGAACAGCATTTCCTTGGACAGGAAGCCGTTGAGCAGCGGAATGCCGGCCATCGCCAGCGAGGCGATGATCGCCAGCGCGCTGGTGAACGGCATCAACCGGCGCAGGCCGCCCAGCTTGCGCATGTCGCGGGTGCCGGTCTCGTGGTCGATGATGCCCGCGGCCATGAACAGCGAGGCCTTGAAGGTGGCGTGGTTGAGGATGTGGAACACGCCGGCGACCACGGCCATCGGCTTGGACAGCCCGAACAGCATCGTGATCAGGCCCAGGTGGGAGATCGTCGAATACGCCAGCAGGCCCTTCAGGTCGTGCTGGAAGATCGCGTTCCAGGCGCCGATCAGCAGGGTGATCGCGCCGATCCCGCTGACCGTATAGAAGAACAGCTCGGTCCCCGACAGTGCCGGATGCAGCCGCGCCAGCAGGAACACGCCCGCTTTGACCATCGTGGCCGAGTGCAGGTAGGCCGACACCGGGGTGGGCGCGGCCATGGCGTGCGGCAGCCAGAAGTGGAACGGGAACTGCGCGCTCTTGGTGAAGATGCCGGCCAGGACCAGGAACAGCGCGTAGGGGTACAGCGCGCTGGCACGGATCAGATCGCCGCTGGCCAGCACCGCATCCAGCTCGAAGCTGCCCACGATGCGGCCGATCAGCAGCACGCCGCCGAGCAGGGCCAGGCCGCCGCCGCCGGTGACCACCAGGGCCATCCGCGCGCCCTCGCGGGCGTCCTGCCGGTGCGACCAGAAGCCGATCAGCAGGAACGAGCTGATGCTGGTCATTTCCCAGAACACCATCAGCAGCAACAGGTTGCCCGACAGCACCATGCCCAGCATGGCGCCCATGAACAGCAGCAGGTAGCAGTAGAAGCGGTGGGCGCTGTCGCGCGGGCTGAGGTAGTAATGCGCGTACATCACCACCAGCGCGCCGATGGCCAGCACCAGGCCGGCGAACATCCAGGCCAGGCCGTCCAGGCGCAGCGAGAAGGCCAGGCCGATCTGCGGCAACCAGTCGCCGAAGCTGCGCACGACGCCCCCGACGAGGATGTCCGGGGTCATGGTCGCCAGCAGCGCCAGCCCACCCAAGGGGGCGGCCGCGGCCAACCAGGCGGCCGTGGAGCGGGAGGTGCGGCGGAATGAGGCGACCGCCACGGCCATCAGGAAGGGCAGGGCGAGCAGCAGGAGCAGGCTGGGATTCATGCAGGGAATACGCGATTCACGAGCAGGCCGTTCAGTCTAACAGGCAGGCAATTGCTGCCGATACACCCGAATACGCCATCAATTGCATGTAACGTGCGTGATTCATTTTTTCCACCCTCGTGTCGTGCCCATTCGAGACCGCTGACGGGCGTATGGAACGGCGCTGCCGACTTTGCCGGATCTGGCCCCTCGAAGGGGTCTGAAGCCAGTAACCGCAGGGCCTGCGCCCTGCACGAAGATGAACGCCGGATGGCTGCGCACAGCCGCTCACGGCGATGCTGGACGCACGTGCGTCGCGCGCCGGTGAGCATCGTTTTCGTTCAGAAAAAACCGGGGAGGTGCCGAAAACCGGATAGGTGCTCAAACACCGGGCAGGTGCCGACCGTGGGTCGGCACGGGGCAGCTCAATAAGCCACGCCCAACCGCCGGTACAGCTTGGCCACCACCCACGCCGGCCCGATCAGCAGGTAGGTCAGGTCGGTGAGGAAGCTCGGCTTGCGCCCTTCGAATTTGTGGCCGATGAACTGTGCGATCCAGGCCACCACGAACACACCGATGGCCACCCACATCAGGTTGTGCAGGCCGATCTCGGCCTCCAGCAGGCGGCACAGGCAGCCGAACACGAACAGCAGCACCAGCATGCCGATGCCCAGCGAGCGCGACAGCCGGTTGTAGAAGCACCACGCGGCGAACATCGCAAAGGCCGACCAGATCCCGTTCTGGAACCAGGTGACCAGCGGCGGCAGGCACCACAGCAGGGCCACCACCGACCAGAGGATCGCCGGCACCGCCACCACGTGGATGTGCTGGTTCAGCACATTGCGGTGGTCGTCGGAATAGCTGGCGAAGTAGCGGTCGATCGGGCGCGCGACGGTGGTGGTGGTCATGTTCCCTCCCAGGATCGGCACAGCATACCGCCGGGACCCCCGGCCATCACAGCCGGGGGCGCAGGCGAATCAGTCGACCGAGATGCCGGCCAGGCGCTGCAGCGCCTCGGCGTACTTGGCGCGGGTGCGCTCGATGATGTCGGCCGGGATGCTCGGGCCCGGGGCGGTCTTGCCCCAGTCCAGCGTCTCCAGGTAGTCGCGCACGAACTGCTTGTCGTAGCTCGGCGGGCTGGTGCCCACCTCGTACTCGTCGGCCGGCCAGTACCGCGAGGAGTCCGGGGTCAGCATCTCGTCCATGATGTACAGGCGACCGTCGGCATCGGTACCAAACTCGAACTTGGTGTCGGCCAGGATGATGCCGCGTTCGCGGGCGTAGTCGGCGGCGAACTTGTAGATGCGCAGGGTGGCATCACGCACGCGCTCGGCGAGGTCTGCACCCACGGCCTTCACCATCGCATCGAAATCGATGTTCTCGTCATGGTCGCCCACGGCGGCCTTGGTCGAGGGGGTGAAGATCGGCTCGGGCAACTGCTCGGCCTGGCGCAGGCCATCGGGCAGGTCGATGCCGCTGACCTTGCCGGTGCGCTGGTAATCCTTCCAGCCGCTGCCGATCAGGTAGCCGCGGGCAATGGCTTCCACCGGCACCGGCTTGAGCTTGCGGGTAACCACCGCGCGCTTGGCGTACAGGGCCGGGTCCACGCCCTCGGGCAGCACGCTGGCCACGTCGATGCCGGTCAGGTGGTTGGGCATCAGGTGGGCGGTCTTGGCGAACCAGAAGTTCGATACCTGGCAGAGCATTTCGCCCTTGCCCGGGATCGGATCGGGCAGCACCACGTCGAAGGCCGACAGACGGTCGGTGGCGACCATCAGCAGGTAGTCCCCCGGCGGCGTGCCGGCGGGCAGCCGGTCGCGCGGAATGTCAAAAACATCACGCACCTTGCCGCGATGGCGCAAGGGCAGGCCGGGGAGATCGGATTGCAACAACGTGGTCGGCACGGGCACTCCTGGGGCTTGTCATGACAGCCGTCCAAGGGACCCTGAGGGCCCGCACAGACAGCGGGCGGCCTAGTGTAAAGCGGGTTGGGCCCGCTGTGACGTAAAATGAGGCTCCTTTGTTGCCACGGCCGCCCAGACGACCATGCGCTGGTACGGAAAACTGCTCGGATTCATCGCCGGGGCCCTGCTGTTCAGGCCCAATCCGCTGTTTGGTGCCGTGGTCGGGCTGCTGATCGGGCATGCCTTCGACGCCGACTGGTTCCGCCTGAACAAGGAGAACCCCTACCGCGAGCTGGGGCTGACCTCCGAGGCCACCGACGCCGAGATCGACCTGGCCTACCGCCGCCTGATGTCCCAGTACCACCCCGACAAGGTGGTCGGCGCCGCCCCGGAGCTGCGCCAGCAGGCCGAGCGCAAGTCGCGCCAGCTCAACGCCGCCTACGACCGCATCAAGACCCTGCGCAAGCGCTGAGCGCGCGCAGGGCGCCCCCTTTCCAAGTACTGAAGGCCCCGGCCATGTCCAACTGCATCATCGCCCCCTCCATCCTGTCCGCCAATTTCGCCCGCCTGGGGGAGGAAGTGGACAACGTGCTCGCCGCCGGTGCGGACTGGGTGCACTTCGATGTGATGGACAACCACTACGTGCCCAACCTGACCATCGGCCCGATGGTCTGCCAGGCCCTGCGCAAGCACGGTGTCACCGCGCCGATCGACGTGCACCTGATGGTGGAGCCGGTGGACCGCATCATTCCGGACTTCGCCGAGGCCGGTGCCACCTACATCAGCTTCCACCCGGAAGCCTCGCGCCACGTCCACCGCACCATCCAGCTGATCCGTTCGCTGGGCTGCAAGCCGGGCCTGGTGCTCAACCCCGGCACGCCGGTGGACATCCTGGACTGGGTGCTGGACGACCTGGACCTGGTGCTGCTGATGTCGGTCAACCCGGGCTTCGGCGGCCAGGCGTTCATTCCCTCGGCGCTGGACAAGCTGCGCGTGGTCCGCCAGAAGATCGATGCCAGCGGGCGCGACATCCGCCTGGAGATCGACGGCGGGGTGAAGGCCGACAACATCGGGGCGATCGCCGCCGCCGGTGCCGACGCCTTCGTGGCCGGCTCGGCAATCTTCAACGCCAAGACCAGCTACCAGGACGTGATCGCGCAGATGCGCCACAACGTCGCCCAGGCGCGGGGCTGAGCCATGACGGAGGCTACCGTGAGCATCCGCGTGGCCACCGCCGACGATGCAGCGCTGATCCTGCGCTTCATCCGCGAACTGGCCGCTATGAAAAGGCCGCGTCGTCGGTGCAGACCGACGAGGCCGGCATCCGTGCCAGCCTGTTCGGGCCGGCGGCCAAGGCGCACGCGCTGATCTGCGAATCCAACGGCGCGGCCATCGGCTACGCCGTGTATTTCTACAACTATTCCACCTGGCTGGGCCGCAACGGCATCTACCTGGAAGACCTGTACGTCAGCCCGGACAGCCGCGGCAGCGGTGCGGGCAAGGCGCTGCTGCAGCACATTGCGCGCATCGCGGTGGCTGAGGGCTGCGGGCGGTTTGAATGGTCGGTACTGGACTGGAACGAACCGGCGATCAAGTTCTATGAAGCGGCGGGGGCGAAGCCGCAGAGCGAGTGGACGGTGTACCGGATGGAAGGTGAGGCGTTGCGGACCTTCGCCGAAGGCTGAGCACCCGTAGAGCCGACCGTTGGTCGGCTGCGCTCATCGCAGGACAAAAAAAAGGCCGCACCCTGACGGATGCGGCCCTGAGAATACTCGGAGGCTGATCCTGCCTCCATCCATCGTCCCTGCTATGGCCTTCCATTCTCCGGCCCGCCGGTGACCGTTTGATGACGTTCACCGGCCTCGACGGCGGCCCTGCTAGCCTGCGCCTCCCCCTCTCGTGGAAGTGCTGCATGAGCCGTACCCGCTGGCGTCTGATCCTCAACGGCAAGTCCACCGGCAATACGGATCTGCGCGAGGCCGTGCACGCCATGCGCGAGCGGGGGGTGCAGCTGGAGGTGCGGGTGACCTGGGAGGACGGTGACGCCGAGCGCTACGTGGCCGAGGCGATCGAGCACGGGGTGGATACGATCATCGCCGCCGGAGGCGACGGCACCCTGAGCGAAGTGGCCGAAACCCTGGCGCACCGGCCGGAGCCCGCCGACGCGCTGCCTTCGCTGGGGCTGGTGCCGCTGGGCACTGCCAATGATTTCGCCACCGCCGCGGGCATTCCCGATGCGCCACTGGAGGCGCTGACGTTGATCGAACAGGAGGCCGCCCGCCCGGTCGACCTGCTGAACATCGATGCCGACGGCAAGCGCTGGTGGTGTGCCAATGTCGCCAGCGGCGGCTTCGGAACCGAGGTCACGGTGGAAACCGATGAAGGCCTGAAGAAGGTGCTCGGCGGCTTGGCCTACCTGGTGACCGGCATCTCGCGGCTGGGCCGGATCGATCCGATCCGTGCGCGCCTGCGCGCCCCCGGGTTCGACTGGGAAGGCGGCTTCATCGCGCTCGGCATCGGTAACGGGCGACAGGCCGGCGGCGGGCAGGTGCTGTGCCCGGACGCCGTGGTCGACGACGGCCTGCTCGATGTCACCGTCATTCCCGAACTCACCGGTGAGGTCGCCTCCACCATCGGCGCGCTGCTCAAGGGCGGCAAGCAGGGCGCGCTCGAGCAGGTGGCCCATCGCGCCCGCGCGCCGTGGGTGGAGATCGAGGCCGAGCAGCCGATCACCCTGAACCTGGACGGCGAGCCGGTGAAGGCCCGCCAGTTCCGCATCGAATGCGTGGCCGCGCGGGTCCGCATGCACCTGCACCCGGGCAGCCACCTGCTGTCGCCGCCCTGACCGAACGGGCCCGCCGGCCAGGGTTTCCCTCGCACCCCCAGCTGCGATACAGTCACCGGGTGTCCATTCTGACGACCCCGCATACCCTTTCTTCCGCTCGCCGTTGGTGGCGATGGTGGCCTGTTGCCGTCGTCCGTCCCACCCCCGCCGCATCCCGGAAGGAAAGTCGTCTTGATCACGTTCGAGCAGTTCCAGCAGCAGGCCGCTGAAGGCCACACCCGCATCCCCGTCGTCCGCGAAGTGCTGTCCGACCTGGACACGCCGCTTTCGGTCTATCTGAAGCTCGCCGACGGCCCGCATACCTATCTGTTTGAATCGGTCGAGGGCGGCGAACGCTTCGGGCGCTATTCCATCATCGGCCTGCCGGCGCGCCGGGTGTATGCCTTCCATGGCCACACCCTGACCGTCAGCGAATCGGGCCAGGTGGTTGACACCCGAGAGGTGGCCGACCCGTTCGCCGAAGTCGAGGCGCTGCGCAGCGCCCATTCGGTGCCCAAACTCGCCGGCCTGCCGGGCTTCACCGGCGGCCTGGTGGGCTGGTTCGGGTTCGAGTGCATCGGTTACATCGAGCCGCGCCTGGCGCCGCCGCGGGGCCGCGACGAACTGGGCACGCCGGACATCCTGCTGCTGCACTCCGAAGAGCTGGCGGTGTTCGACAACCTCAAGGGCCGCTTGTACCTGATCGTGCACGCCGACCCGGGCCAGCCCGGGGCGTGGGACCAGGCGCAGGCCAAGCTCGATGCGCTGGTGGCCAAGCTGCGTGCACCGGGCGCGGGCTACCCGGCGCCGATCACCCGCGACGTGCTCGACGAGAACGACTTCGTCTCCGGCTTCACACGCGAAGGCTTCATTGCGGCAGTCGACAAATCCAAGGAATACATCCGCGCCGGCGACATCTTCCAGGTGGTGCTCAGCCAGCGCCTGAGCGTGCCGTTCAAGGCGCGCCCGGTGGATGTGTACCGCGCGCTGCGCGCGCTGAATCCGTCGCCGTACATGTACTTCCTGGATACCGGTGACGTGCAGGTGGTGGGCTCCTCGCCGGAAATCCTGGTGCGACTGCAGGATGGCAACGTCACCGTGCGCCCGATCGCCGGCACCCGCCCGCGCGGGGCCACGGTGGAAGAAGACAACGCGCTGGAAGCCGAACTGCTGGCCGATCCCAAGGAGCGCGCCGAGCACCTGATGCTGATCGATCTGGGCCGCAACGATGCGGGCCGCGTCTCGCAGGCGGGCACGGTGGAAGTGGGCGAACAGTTCGTGATCGAGCGCTACAGCCACGTCATGCATATCGTCAGCGAAGTGACCGGGAAGCTGCAGCCGGGCCTGAGCTACGCCGACGTGCTGCGTGCGACCTTCCCGGCCGGCACGGTCAGCGGCGCACCGAAGATCCGCGCGCTGGAAGTGATCCGCGAGCTGGAGCCGATCAAGCGCAACGTCTACGCCGGCAGCATCGGCTACATCGGTTGGCATGGCGACGCCGACACCGCCATCGCGATCCGCACCGCCGTCATCAAGGACGGCCGCCTGCATGTTCAGGCCGGTGCGGGCATCGTGTACGACTCCGATCCCGGCAAGGAATGGGACGAGACGATGAACAAGGGCCGCGCGTTGTTCCGTGCCGTTGCGCAGGCGGCGAAGGGCCTGTAAGCCGGGGTGCCCTGGCGGAGCGCCTCGAGCTTTCTGCATCAGCGTTTTATCAGCACGCGTGGCTGCACGCGTGCACGCGCTGCCGCACTCGGCGTGTGGTATTGCAGCAACTAGCGCTCGGTGTTTTTATCGGTTCTACCCAAAACGTCGGTGCCCACAATGCGGAGTTCAGCAATTCCGATGAGATGGGACTCACCGCCGTTATCCAACGGCGCGCCGAGTGTGACAACGGCAGTGACATCCGCTGCCGCACCGCCCCAATTTCTCAGACAGGAAGCGGCAGGCCGTCGCGGTCCGGGACCGCACCCGGCCGCCATAACTACGGTCAAGATCCACTTCGCCGTTTCTCGGCACGGCGGCTCCCCCAAGCCGAGCTGATCGAGTGCTGCATGATGGCGTACCCTCAAAAGGTCCCCGACGCGGCCTTTGGCGGCGCGTGGCAGGTGCCCGCCTGCGCATTCTGTGCGGGTCTGGCCCGTCGGTTTGTCTGCCGTCGTGCACCGTCACCCTCTCTCACCAAAGACAAGGATCCAACGCATGAAGCTGCTGCACGCACTGCTGCTGTCGTCGACGCTGGCCATGATGGCCCCGAACGTCTGGGCGCAGGCCAATACCATTCCTTCGCAGCCGCACCTGCTGGTCAAGGGCGAGGCTGCGCGCCAGGTCATGCCTGATCGCTTCGGTGTGTCGGTGCAGCTGGTGTCGGTGGACCTGAAGACCGAAGCGGCACGCCGCCGCGTGCAGGATAATGGGCGCCAAGTCCTTGCGCTGTTCGAGCGCAACGGGGCATTGGCCGACAGCGTGAAGGCCGAGAATCTGCAGGTGAGTCCGCAGACCCGCTACAAGGACGGCACCAGCGTGTTCGTCGGCATCTCGGTGAGCCAGTCGTTGCAGGCCAGTTTTGCCGATGGCGCGAGCCTGCAGCGGTTCCTCGGTGGGCTGCAGGCCAGCCAGGAAGTGCAGGTGTCCACCCAGAGTCCCGTCTATTCCGCGGAAGCGATGCTGCGTGCCGAGCTCAAGGCCGAGGCCGCCGCGCAGACCCGCGAGTCGGCTAAGGGCCTGGCGGGCGCCTATGGGGCAAAGGTCATCGGCCTGTACAGCATTTCCGATGTCGCTCCGGACTTCGCCTATGGCGTGCAGGCGGGCCAATGGCCGCGCGGGCAAGGCGCGCCGCCGCTCAGGAACCTGTCCCCGCCCAAGCCAAGCCCGGCAGGTGCGCCAGCCCAGGATGGCTTCAGCGACACCGGCGAAGTCATCAAAGCCGGTCCCATCACGTATACGGAAAACGTGTACGCCATTTTCCTTATCCAGGACGGGCGCTGACCATCTTGATGCGATAGCTGCAACAGCACACCCGCAGGCGCTGGTTGCCGGAGGTCAAGTGGTGCGCAACGGCGCATCCAGCGTCCAAACAAGCTGCATGCGCGCCTGCCAGCCGGATCTCACCGGCGCGCAGCATCCAGACCCTGCGCCACATCGGCACTGACGATCCGGAGGGTCGCAGTGCCCACGGGCCGGAAAATACGGGTGCCGTCCGTTGGCGCGTTGATTGACACCTCCGCGGTTACATCCAGGTGCCGCCCGCCAAACGCTTCAAGTTCGTGCCGGGTGATGAGGCCGGAGATCGAAACAGACTGGTCGGGCGCCACTACCGTGACGTTCGACAGCAACGCGGCGTTCGGCATGTTTCGCGACAGTTTTCTGCTGTGCTGGGCGCGGTTGTCGTGCAGGACGATGCGGGGGCCCACGCTGCGCATGAACTCGAGAGGAAGCTGGACAGGTTCCTTATGGGTATTCCTGATCGTGATCTCGAAGCGAACGTTGTCTTTGTTGTTGAAAATGCACACTGATTTGCCGTCGCAGTGGGCGCCTACCGCGAAGTTGCTATCGATTTCCATGGTTGAGTTTCCAGCGTTGGTTCCGCTACAGATAAGCAGGCTCACACAAAGAATCAGACGACGGTGCACTTTATCGTCCTCCCGAGTTGTGCAGTCAAAAATTCCTGAGCTTCGATGGCAATTGGCCACGCATGTCGCAGTCTGATGGTCGCGTGGTCGACCGTGGACAGAATCGTTGCGTCAGGGTCACTGGCCGGCCTGACATACACTGCGATGATTTCGGTCTCATCCAGCAGTCCATCATGTCGATAGTACCGGACCACCTCATGAGCAAGTTCGTTGTCAGTGTACTCATCTGGGAGGTCGATGCAGTGCGCATACTCGTGGGCCATCGTCCAGGCCGTGGTCTCTTTGGACACATTCACAATCAGACCCTCAACATTCTCCCGGCCCTGCCGTGCTGCAATCCGCATAGTGTAGTCGTGGCCCGCATCAACCCATTCAACCTTGTGCCGAATTGGAAAGCGTCGTTCCCCGCACCGCGGGTCTGCAACGGCCAATGTGTGCTTGCCATTCCAGTACCTGTCCACGGCGGTCTGTAACCGCTCTTTGACGGCGCTGACATCGTCGGTGGTCAAGCCATCCTCAGGCTCGACCTTAAACTTGACCACAACATCCATTTCGCCACTTGAACGCAGTGGTATGCGGATGCTGAACTTGGCAGGTATTTCGGTATCGAACTCGTTGCCCTCAGCGTCATAGATCACGAAGTATCGATTGTAGGCTTCGGTTGAGACTGCCTTGCTGTGGTCTTCCAGCCAGCATCCTGGGGCGCTCCCGCTGGCTGAGAGTCTGGAGGGCGGCAGCGTTTCGCGTTGGGGTGGACTCAACGATTGCCGGTTCTCGGTCGTGGGTGCCGGTCGCGAAGTTGGAGTCGTTCCTGCTGCGGCCGCGCCGCCCTCAATAAACGCCAACGACTGCCGTCCAGCGATCAGCTGGCACCCGCAACTCACTTTGTCCCCGTGCCGCGCGGCTGGGTTGCCGTCGATGATCAGCGTGGTATCGCCGGAGACGATCGTGCCTGGGCCGTGGGCCTTGCAGATGACCCGGTCGCCCACGCGCGCCATGGCCGATCCATCGATATCGGTAAACGGTGAGCCGCTTACCACGGTGCCGCCACCACTGAGACTGTCGCCCACAACGATGAACAGTCGCGCCATCCTGGCGTCTCCCACATTCCTTGAAGTGCGGACACGGTAGGTGCACAGCGTTGTGCTCGCAAGTGGTGCGCGCGGGATCTGCAGTCCGGACCACGGAAGGGGGGCGCCCAGGCGATGTGTGCCTGCCCCGTCCACAGCCAACGGAGGGCGCCTGACCCCCGCGCCATTGCGCCGGAGATCTGATACCCTTGAGGGGCAAGGCGTAGAAGCCCTTGCTCGGCTTCTCCCTACAGTCTGAAACCCGAGTTATCCCATGACCCGCACCGCGCTGAACAACGTAGCCAAGTGGTGGCGCTTCCAATAGGAAGCGGCAGGTCGTCGCGGTCCCGGACCGCACCTTGCCGCCGTATCGGCGGGCAAGATCCAGTTCAACGCTCCCCGGCACGGCGGCTCCCTCAAACAGGAGCTGATGCAGTGCTGCACCATGGCGTACCCCAGCAGAGTGCTTGTTCCCCGACGCGGCCTTCGGCTGCGTGCGGCAGGGGACCGCATGCGCGGTCGCTGCGGATCCGGCCTGTCTGTTCATCGACCGTCGTACACGACCACCCCTCCTCACCAATGACAAGGAATACCGCATGAAGCTGCTGAGCGCATTGCTGTTGTCATCGACGCTGGCCGTGGTGGCCGGGCCCGCATGGGCACAGGCCAACACCATTCCCTCGCAGCCCCATCTGCTGGTCAAGGGCAGCGCCACCCGGACGGTGATGCCGGACCGCTTCACGGTAAAGGTGGCGCTGGAATCGATCGACATGCAGACCGACACCGCCCGCGCCCGCGTACAGGCCAACGCCGAGCGGGTGCTGCAGCTGTTTGCCCGGCACGGTGCCATCGAGGGCACCGTGCGCGCCGCCAACCTGAGCATCTCGCCCTCTACGCGCTATCGCAACGATGAGGAGGTGTTCAACGGCACCGCCGCCCAGCGCGACCTGAAGGCCGAATTCCCGGACGCGCAGGCCCTGAAAGCCTTCCTGGGCGAGCTGAAGGCCAGCCGCGAGGTTCAGGTCAGTACCGCTGAACCCACGTACTCGGGTGAAAGCCGCCTGCGTGGCGAACTGAAGGCCGAGGCTGCCGCGCAGACGCGCGAATCGGCCAAGGGCCTGGCCGGCGCATACGGCACGAAGATCACCGGCCTGTACAGCATTTCCGACGTCGCACCGAACTTCGCTTATGGCGTGCAGGCCGGCACCTGGGGCACGCCCGGCCGGGATGGCTTCGGCGACGGTGGAGAAAGCACAACGCTGGACAGAGTGGCCGTGACCGGATCGCGCTATCGCGCGTCGTCGGGCGGCGAACTGCTCACCGCCGCGCCCATCACGTACACGGAAAACGTGTACGCCATTTTCCTCATTCAAGACGGACCCTGACCATGTTGTTGATGCTCGACAACTACGACAGCTTCACCTACAACCTCGTGCAGTACCTGCAGACGCTGGGCGCCGAGGTCAAGGTGGTGCGCAACGACGCCTTGAGCGTCGATGAGATCGCCGCGCTCGCCCCCGAGCGCATCGTGATTTCGCCCGGCCCGTGCACGCCCAACGAAGCGGGCGTGTCGCTGGAGCTGATCCGCCGGCTCGGCCCGACCACGCCGATTCTCGGCGTGTGCCTGGGCCACCAGAGCATCGGCCAGGTCTACGGCGGCGATGTCATCCGCGCCACCAACATCATGCACGGCAAGACCTCGCCGATCCGGCATGAGGGCCGCGGCGTGTTCGCTGGCCTGCCGGACCGCTACCAGGCCACGCGCTACCACTCGCTGGTGGTGGACAAGACCACGCTGCCGGACTGCCTGGAAGTGACCGCCTGGACCGAGAACGAGGACGGCAGCATCGAAGAGATCATGGGCCTGCGCCACCGCGAGCACCCGGTCGAAGGCGTGCAGTTCCACCCCGAGTCGATCCTCACCGAGCATGGCCACGCCCTGCTGAAGAACTTCCTGCAGCGCTGAGCGCGCCGCACCCGCACCACAAAGGACCCCCGCATGACCTTCTCCCCCCAGGAAGCCCTGCAGCGCACCATCGAGCACCGCGAAATCTTCTTCGACGAAATGGTCGACCTGATGCGCCAGGTGATGCGCGGTGACGTTTCGCCGGTGATGACCGCCGCGATCCTCACCGGCCTGCGGGTCAAGAAGGAAACGGTGGGCGAGATCGCCGGCGCGGCCACGGTGATGCGTGAGCTGGCGTTGGCCGTGCCGGTGGAGGACAAGACCCACCTGGTGGACATCGTGGGGACCGGCGGCGACGGCTCGCACACCTTCAACATCTCCACCTGCGCGATGTTCGTGGTGGCGGCGGCCGGCGCCAAGGTGGCCAAGCACGGCAACCGCAGCGTGTCGTCCAAGTCCGGCAGCGCCGATGCGGTGGAAGCGCTGGGCGCGGTCATCGACCTGCGCCCGGACGAGGTGGCCCGCGCCATCACCGAGACCGGTATCGGCTTCATGTTCGCGCCGATGCACCACCCGGCGATGAAGGTGGTGGCACCGGTCCGCCGCGAGATGGGCGTGCGCACCATCTTCAACATCCTCGGCCCGCTGACCAACCCGGTGGGCGCCACCAACGTGCTGATGGGCGTGTTCCACCCCGATCTGGTCGGCATCCAGGCGCGCGTGCTGCGCGAGCTGGGCGCCGAACGTGCGCTGGTGGTGTGGGGCCGCGACAACATGGACGAGATCTCGCTGGGCGCCGGCACGCTGGTGGGCGAGCTGCGCGACGGCAAGGTGCGCGAGTACGAGATCCACCCGGAAGACTTCGGCATTGCGATGTCGGCCAGTCGCAACCTGAAGGTGGCCAACCCCGACGAGTCGATTGCGATGCTGCGCGCGGTGCTCGACAACCAGCCCGGCCCGGCGCTGGATATCGTGGCGCTCAACGCCGGTGCGGCCCTGTATGTGGCCGGCGTGGCCGACAGCATCGCCGACGGTCTGGCCCGGGCCCGGGCGGCCATTGCCGACGGCAGTGCCCGTTCGCGCATGGCGCAGTACGTGGCGGCCACCCAGCGCATCCGCGCGGACGGCTGAGCCGTCCGTTTCACGCTTTGCCCATGGCTGGCCGATAATGGCCGGCCTGAAGGACCCTGACTGACATGAGCGACAAGAGCGACATCCTCGACACCATCCTGGCCCGCAAGGCCGAAGAAGTGGCCGCGCGCCGCGCGCAGGTGCCGTTGGAGGCGCTGATCGCCCGGGTCGAGCAGGCGCCGCCGGTGCGGGGCTTTGCCGACGCGCTGCGCGCCTCGATCGCCGCCGGCAACCCGGCGGTAATCGCCGAGGTGAAGAAGGCCAGCCCGTCCAAGGGCGTGATCCGCGCCGACTTCCACCCGGCCGACATCGCGGTCAGCTACGAGTTCGGCGGCGCCAGCTGCCTGTCGGTGCTGACCGACGTGGACTTCTTCCAGGGCAGCGATGCCTACCTGCAGCAGGCCCGCGACGCGTGCACGCTGCCGGTGCTGCGCAAGGACTTCGTGATCGACGCCTACCAGGTGTACGAGGCGCGCGTGCTTGGCGCCGACTGCATCCTGCTGATCGTGGCGGCACTGGACGACCGCCAGCTGGCCGCGCTGTCCGACCTGGCCATGCAGCTGGGCATGGACGTGCTGGTGGAAGTGCACGACATCGACGAGCTCGAGCGCGCCATCCAGGTGCCGGTGCCGCTGATCGGCATCAACAACCGCAACCTGCGCACCTTCGAGGTCTCGCTGCAGACCACCCTGGACATGCGCCAGGCGGTGCCGCGCGATCGGCTGCTGGTGACCGAAAGCGGCATCCTGGGTGCCGACGACGTCAGCCTGATGCGCAACGCCGGCGTGCATGCCTTCCTGGTCGGTGAGGCGTTCATGCGGGTGGAAGAGCCCGGCGAGGGCCTGCGTCAGCTATTCTTCAGCGCATGACTGCGATCTACCCAACGCCGCGCGACGACGCCCCGCTGGTGGTCTTCGATTTCGATCACACCCTCTACGACGGTGATTCGGGCAGCCACCTGTTCGCCTGGCTGATCAAGCGCAACCCCCTGCGGCTGCTGGTCGCGCTGCTGGCCACCCCGATCCTGGGCCCGCTGGTGGCGCTGCTGCCCACCCGCCGCCGCGGGATTTCCGGGTATGTGTGGATCGCCACCTTCGGTCTGCACCGCGCGCGTGACCTCAACAAGGCCATCGACCGCTACGTGCTCACCCATGAGGCCGACATCCGCCGCCGGCTGCTGCCGGTGGCGCTGGACGTGTTCGCCCAGCACCGTGACCAGGGCGACCGGGTGGTGGTGGCCACCGGCGCGCCGCCGGAGCTGGCCCGCGCCATCCTCACCTTTGTCGCCCACCAGGGCGTGCCGGTGATCGGCACCGAGGTGGGCCCGTGCCTGGGCGCGGTGGTTGCCACCCGCCACTGCCACAACGAAGAGAAGATGCGCATGCTGCGCGAGCGCGGCTACGGCGAGATCGCCATTGCCTACTCCGACAGCAGCGCCGACCTGCCGCTGCTGCTGGCCGCCAAGGCGCCGGTGGTGGTGAACCCGAAGGCCTCGCGGGTGGCGCACTTCCGGCAGGTGCTGCCGCCGGGTACGCCGATTCTCAACTGGGGCTGCGTCGATCGAGCGGGCGACCCGGTCTGACCGGCGCGATCAAGGATGCGTCTGGCGTCGTCCCGGCGGGATGACGCAACCGGCTCAGGCCGCGCGCCACTGCAGCACTGCCTGGCCGATCTGGAACAGGCTGATGGCCAGGACCAGCACGCCCACGGCCACCAGCACCCAGCGCTCCTTGACCCGCTTCACCAGCAGCGCGGCGACCGGCGCGGCCATCATCCCGCCGATCAGCAGCCCGGCGACGATGTTCAGGTACTGCAGGCCCATGGTCAGCAGGAAGGTGATCGATACCGCCAGGGTGACCACGAACTCGGCGGCGTTGACCGTGCCGATGGTGGTACGCGCCTGGCCGCCCCGGGCCAGCAGGGTGGAGG
>NZ_QAIW01000065.1:18463-21206 GCF_003061285.1 Stenotrophomonas sp. HMWF003
GGCGAAGAAGCCCAGCACCGGCACCCGCTTCACTTCCTGGGCCGGCATCAGCCGCCCGGCCGCGCGCAGCAGGATGAAGATCGCCAGCACCAGCAGGTAGCAGTAGATGAACGGGCGGATGAACTCTCCGGGCAGCTGGGTCAGCACGTAGGCACCGACAACCCCGCCCACCGCGCCCGGCAGGGCCAGGCGCAGGAACAGGCGGCGGTCGACATTGCCGGCCACCAGGTGGGAGACCCCCGATGCGCCGGTGGTGAACACTTCAGCGGTATGGATGCTGGCGCTCACCGCCGCCGGGGGCAGGCCCATGCTGAGCAGGATCGAGGACGAAATCAGCCCGAAGGCCATCCCCAGGGCGCCGTCGACCAGCTGCGCGCCCAGGCCGATCAAGATGAACCAATAGAATTCGCTGCCAAGCTCCATGGCCCCAGCCTACCGGGAAACGGCAGGGGCGTGCCGGCCCCTGTCCGACACCCCCGGGCAGCCCGGGCCCGGCGAAAGGCCGGGGGGCGTGTCGGATAGCGTGCGGGGCGGCATGCGGGGTGGCGTGCGGGGTAGCCGACCAACGGTCGGCTCTACCTGGCGGGTGCGGTCAGCGGGTGCCGTACAGGACCACGGTCTTGCCGCGGGCGTGCAGCAGGCCGTCGGTCTGCAGCTTCTTGAGCACGCGGCCGGCCATTTCACGCGAGCAGCCGACCAGCCGGGCCAGTTCCTGGCGCGACACGCGCAGCTGGGTGCCCTGCGGGTGGCTCATGGCCTCCGGTTCGCGGGACAGGTCGTGAAGGGTGCGCACGATTCGGTCGGTGACGTCCAGGAACGCCAGCCGGCTGGCCTTGCGGCTGGTGTCGAGCAGGCGCTTGGAGATCTGCTGGCCCAGCGCATACAGCAGCCGCGGGGCATCAGCCGAGAGCGGGCCGAGGAACAGCTGGTGCAGGCGCTCGTAGCTGATTTCAGCCAGTTCGCAGGGGGTGCGGGTGCGCAGGATCACCTCGCGGCGGTCCGATTCGACGAACAGGCCCATCTCGCCGACGAACTCACCTGAACCGAAGTAGCCGAGGACCAGCTCGCGGTCGTCCTCTTCCTCAGCAATTATAGAGACCGAGCCACTGATCACGTAATAAAGGGTGCCAGCCGGGTCTCCGGGGCGGAAGACATCGGTACGGGCGGGATAGCGGCGACGATGGCTGTGGGCCAGAAACCGGTCGATGGTGGCGATATCCAGGGCCAGTGGACTTGCGGCAAGGCGCACTGTTGACACGGTTGAGGCGCTCCCTTTGCTCATGAACAATTCACGGCTATGTGCCGCGAGCTTAACGATCCGATTTGTTAAGGGCAAACAAAGCACAGCTACTCGTGTCAATGCAAGTTTCGCCCCCGATCACTTTGCCCCATAATTCCCCCTTTCCCACCACTCACAGGATCGACCGCCGTGGTCAAGCCGTTGCCTCGCCTCAGGTTGCAGGGTTTCAACAACCTCACCAAGGCGCTGAGCTTCAACATCTATGACGTGTGTTACGCGCGCACCGAAGAGGAGCGTCAGCGTTATATTGAATACATCGATGAAGAGTACAACGCCGACAGGCTTACTCAAATCTTGACCGATGTCGCCGAGATCATCGGCGCCAACATCCTCAACGTGGCGCGCCAGGATTACGATCCGCAGGGTGCCTCGGTGACGATCCTGATCTCGGAAGAGCCGGTGATCGACAAGAAGCAGGCCGGCAAGGAGTTGATCTCCGACGCCGTGGTCGCGCACATGGACAAGTCGCACATCACTGTGCACACCTATCCGGAAACGCACCCGCAGGAAGGCATCGCAACCTTCCGCGCCGACATCGACGTGGCCACCTGCGGCGTGATTTCGCCGTTGAAGGCGCTGAACTACCTGATCGAGAGTCTGGAATCGGACATCGTGATCATGGACTACCGCGTGCGTGGCTTCACCCGTGATGTGAAGGGCAAGAAGCACTACATCGATCACAAGATCAACTCGATCCAGAACTTCCTGGCCAAGAACATCAAGTCGCGTTACGAGATGTTCGACGTCAACGTCTACCAGGAAAACATCTTCCACACGAAGATGCACCTGAAGGACTTCGACCTGGACCAGTACCTGTTCGAAGAGAAGGCGAAGAACATCTCGTTCAAGGAACGCATGAAGATCGAAGCGCTGCTGCGTCGTGAGATCGAAGAGCTGTTCCACGGGCGCAACCTGGCCGAGTAATGCCTCACGTGTCAGCCGCCCGGGGCAACCCGTGGCGGTGCTGCACAGGCGGGACGGTCCCGCGCCGGGTGCCAGGGTCGCGTAGAACCGGGTGCCACGGAAGCCAACCGACGACGGTCCGGTGTGAAGACACCGGGCCGTTTTTTGTGTCCGGCCGCCGGGCGGGCCCCTCAGCCGGGACGGGAGGTCACACGCGGTAGGCGATGGTCTTCATGACCTTGGAGGCCAGCGCCATCACCGAGGGGATCGGGAAGGGCAGCTTGCGGGCGCCGGCATGTTCGGCGTGGTCGGCGTGCCGGGCCTCGTCGATCTTCATCACCTTGAGGATCTCGCGGCTGCGCAGGTCGGCCGGGGGCAGGGTGTCCAGGTGTTCGTCCAGGTGGGCTTCGACCTGGCGCTCGGTTTCGACGACAAAGCCGAGGTTCCAGCCGTCGCCGCGCAGGCCGGCCAGGGTGCCGATGGTGTAGCTGCCGGCATACCAGATGGGATTGAACAGGCTGGGGCGGCTGTCCAGTTCGC
>NZ_QAIW01000066.1:0-18029 GCF_003061285.1 Stenotrophomonas sp. HMWF003
CCACCAGCCTGCCCGCCCTGGCCGACGCGCCCGCCACGCCCGCCGTCACCGACCTGGATGCAGTCACCGTCAGTGCCCAGCTCGACCAGGCCCGCAACACGCTGTCGCCGGACATCGGCAGCAGCCAGTACCAGATCACCGCCGAGGACATCCAGAAGCAGCCGCTGGGTGCCTCGGCCCCGCTCAGCCAAGTGCTGCTGCAGGCCCCTGGCGTGGTCCAGGACAGCTACGGCGGGGTCCACGTGCGGGGTGACCACGCCAACCTGCAGTACCGCCTCAACGGGGTCCTGCTGCCCGAATCGATCTCCGGCTTCGGCCAGACCCTGGACGCGCGCACGATCAAGAGTATCCGCCTGATGGATGGCGCGCTGCCGGCCCAGTTCGGCGAGCGCACCGCCGCCGTGGTGGACATCACCACCCGCAGCGGCGCCGAGCTGGGCAATGGCGGCAGCGCCGGCCTCACTACCGGGTCGTTCGGCACGCTCAACCCCAACGCCTCGTGGTGGGGCAGCCAGGGCCGCTGGAGCTGGTACCTGACCGGCAACTACAACCAGAACCAGGTGGGCCTGGAAAACCCGACCGCGTCGCGCCGGCCCGATCATGACGACACCCACCAGGGCAAGGCGTTCGCCGACCTCACCTACCTGGTCAACGACAGCACCCGGCTGAGCCTGTTCGCCGGGTTCGCCAACAACCGCTTCCAGATCCCGACCAACCCCGGCCAGGTCCCGCAGTTCGGCTACCTGGATACCACCGGGCAGGATTCGGCGCAGCTGGACGAGACCCAGCGCGAGACCACCCGCTTCGGCATGCTGGTGCTGCAGGGCACGCTGGGCGACACCGCCTACCAGGTCTCGGCCGGGCAGCGGTACAGCGACCTGGCGTTCAACCCGGACGTGGCCGGCGACCTGGTCTTCAGCGGGGTGGCCTCGCAGGTGCAGCGCAGCAACCGCGCCTCCACCGTGCAGGCCGACTTCTCCACCCCGCTGGGCGACAACCACACGCTGCGTTACGGCCTGTACGGCAACAGCGAGCGTGCGCGGGCGGGCAGTACCGCCTGGGTGTTCCCGGTCGATGCGGACGGCGACCAGGCCAGCACCACGCCCCGTGTGATCCCCGACGCCAGCGCCTTCCACGCCAGCACCACCGCGCTGTACGTGCAGGACGAATGGCGCATCGGCACCGACTGGACGCTCAACTACGGCCTGCGCGGCGACCGCTACCGGGCCTTCGGCGGCACTGAAGGCCAGCTCAGCCCGCGCCTGGGCGTGGTCTGGAACGCCACCGACAACACCACCGTGCACGCGGGCTACTCGCGCTACTTCACGCCCCCGGCCAGTGAGCTGGTGGCCGGCAGCGACATCGCGCTGTACGACGGCACCACCAATGCGCAGCCGGCCATCGGCAGCACCACGCCGCTGTCCGAGCGCAGCGACTATTACGACGTGGGGATCTCCCAGCAGGTCGGCGAGCACCTGACCCTGGGCCTGGACGCCTACGACCGCAAAGTTGATCGCCTGCAGGACGAAGGCCAGTTCGGCGCGGCCTACATCTACTCGACCTTCAACTACCGCCGCGGCCACATCCACGGGGTGGAGTTCAGCGCGGACTACAGCCGTGGCCCGCTGAGCGCCTACGTCAATGCGGCCTACAACAAGGCGATGGGCAAGCAGGTGATCACCGGCCAGTACAACCTGGACCCGGAGGCACTGGCCTACGTGCAAGACAACTGGATCCACCTGGACCACGACCAGAAGCTGACCTCGTCGGGCGGGCTGAGCTACACCTTCGCCGGCCACAACCGGGTGGGCGCGAACTATGTGTTCGGCAGTGGGCTGCGCTCGGATATCGAAGGCGTGCCCAACGGCGGCGAGCTGCCGTCCTACCTGCAGGTGAACCTGAGTGCGGCGCACGATTTCAACGCCGACAGCGGACACCCGCTGCACGCGCAGCTGGCGCTGGTCAACGCACTGGACCGCAGCTACCAGCTGCGCGACGGCGGCGGCATCGGGGTGTTCGCGCCGCAGTGGGGGCCGCGCCGTGGCGCCTACCTGAGCCTGCAGCAGGACTTCTAAGCGGCTACCCGGTCCGCCGGCCGTGCGCCGGCGGGCCCGGGATGCGCAGGATCAGGCGCGGCGCTTGCGGAACGAGGCGTACAGCGCCCAGCCGGCCAGCAGCACGAACCACACCAGGCTCCACATGGGCATGGTGAGGCCGAGGAAACGCCAGTCGATGTTGCCGCAATCGCCGGTGCCGGTCAGCACGGTGCGGAACACTTCGAGCGGGCCCATGGTTTCGCTGAGGAAGGCCAGCGGCGGGCCACAGCTGGACCCCATGTCCTTGGGCAGCAGCTGCACGTAGACGTGGCGCCCGGCAATGCCCATCCCGACGGCCGCAGCGATGAAGGCCAGCACGCCATAGGTGCCACGGCCGGCACGCTCGCGCGGTCCATGCAGGGCGCCAATCAGGAACAGCAGGCCGAGCGCGGCAAACGCCAGGCGCTGGAAGATGCACAACGGGCACGGCTCCAACCCGATCTTCAGCTGCAGGAAGATCGCGTAGGCGAGCAGCCCGGCGCAGATCAGGAACCCCAGCAGGAACTGGGCGCGGTAATTCCAGCGCAGTGGATTCATTGGCAACACTCGTGAACGTGCAAGGCGCCAAGATTAACAGGGCGCCGCAGGCCCCGACCCCTCCCGACCTACCGGCTATCGGCCCGCTGGACCAGACAGCGTGTTCTGTTGACGTTTGAGATCTTGGCTGTGACCCGACAGCGTGTGGGTGGGTCTACGGGACCCTTAGCGCCATGGATGGCGCGACGGCGCCCACACGGGTGAGGGCGCATTGCTTGCGAGGCACTGCCTCGCATGCGTCCGAACGCACAGCCGCCAGCGGCTGGGCCGGGCCGCGGAGCGGGACTTGCGGCGTGTCCCGTAGACCCACCCACACCAGCGCCCCACCGTAATACGCGATGCGCCTGACCGTTGCCGTTGATCAACACACCAAGAAACCCCTACCCCACAAACGGAAAAACCCGGCACAAGGCCGGGTTCTTCACCGAATTACGGGTGTTGCGCGTCGATTATTCTTCGACGGCTTCAGCCACGGCAGCCGGACGGTCGACCAGTTCGACGTAGGCCATCGGAGCGTTGTCGCCAGCGCGGAAGCCGCACTTCAGCAGACGCAGGTAGCCACCCGGACGGGTCGCGTAGCGCGGGCCCAGGATGGTGAACAGGTTGCCCACGGCTTCGTTGTCACGCAGACGGGCGAAGGCCAGACGACGGTTGGCGACGGAGTCGACCTTGGCCAGGGTGATCAGCGGCTCGGCGACGCGGCGCAGTTCCTTGGCCTTCGGCAGCGTGGTCTTGATCAGCTCGTGCTTGAACAGCGAGGCAGCCATGTTCTTGAACATAGCTTCGCGGTGGGCGCTGGTGCGGTTGAACTTGCGGCCGGACTTCATGTGACGCATGGACGTGATTCCTTGATTGAATGTTGGATCGGTTGGGTATCGCTGTCGCCATCCTGGCGTTGCTGCTTGGACTGCGGTTGGTCCGATGCCGGCCCTCCTGGCCGACCGTCACCGCAGGCTATGGGCCTGTCGATGCGAGGTACTGCGGGTAAAGCCCCCGCACCCGAAGGTGCGGGGTCAAGCATCTTGCGTAGCGCTGGATCAGCCGAGCATGCCGTGCTGGGCGACACCGGCCGGCGGCCAGTTCTCCAGCTTCATGCCGAGCGAAAGACCGCGCTGTGCGAGGACTTCCTTGATCTCGGTCAGCGACTTCTTGCCGAGGTTCGGGGTCTTGAGCAGTTCCACTTCGGTCTTCTGGATCAGATCGCCGATGTAGTAAATGCTCTCTGCCTTCAGGCAGTTGGCCGAGCGAACGGTCAATTCCAGATCGTCGATCGGGCGCAGCAGCACCGGATCCACGCCGTTGTTGGCCGGCTTGGCTGCACCGCGGTCGCGGTGGGTGAAGTCACCGAAGACCGACAGCTGATCGCTGAGGATGTCCGCGGCAGTGCGCACGGCTTCCTCGGCATCGATCGTGCCGTTGGTTTCGATATCCAGCACCAGCTTGTCCAGATCGGTACGCTGTTCAACGCGGGCCGCTTCCACCGAATAGGCGACGCGACGGACCGGCGAGAACGAGGCGTCCAGGACCAGACGACCGATGGCACGGGTTTCTTCATCCGGACGACGACGCGCGGCCGCCGGCTGGTAGCCGAAACCACGCTCGACCTTCAAACGCATATTGATTGCCGTGTCCTTGGTCAGGTGGCAAATGATATGGTCGTTGTTGAGGATCTCGACGTTGTGATCGACCTTGATATCGGCAGCAGTCACGACACCCGGACCCTGCTTGGACAGCGATACGGTTGCGTTGTCGCCGGTATGCATACGGATCGCCACGTCCTTCAGGTTGAGCAGGACTTCAAGCACGTCCTCCTGCAAGCCTTCAAGGGTGGTGTACTCGTGCAGCACGCCGTCGATCTCGACTTCCGTGATGGCGAAGCCCGGGATGGACGACAGCAGCACGCGACGCAGGGCATTGCCCAGCGTATGCCCGTAACCACGCTCCAAGGGTTCGATAACGACCTTGGCGCGGGTGTCGGTAAGGCGTTCGATCTGCGGACCGCGAGGACGCAGAACCTGGTTGGCGGTAACCGTCATGTTGCGGGTTCTCCTAGTGAATCCCCGGCCGTCGCCGGGGATTCTCCAATGTGAATTACTTCGAATACAACTCGACGATCAGCGCTTCGTTGATATCCGCAGGCAGGTCCGCACGATCCGGAACCGCCTTGAAGATGCCGGCGAACTTGCCGGAATCCACTTCAACCCACGACGGACGCAGGTCGTGCGTGGCCGACACGGTCAGGGCTTCCTGAACGCGCAGCTGCTTGGCAGCCTTCTCGGACAGCGCAACAGCGTCGCCAGCCTTGACCTGGTAAGAAGCCAGGTTGACCGACTTGCCGTTCACGGTGACACCGCGGTGCGAGACCAGCTGACGGGCAGCCGGACGGGTCACAGCGAAGCCCATGCGGTAGACAACGTTGTCCAGGCGGGTTTCCAGCAGCTGCAGGAGGTTCTCGCCGGTGTTGCCCTTCTTGGTCGAGGCCTTCTTGTAGTAGTTGCGGAACTGACGCTCCAGCAGACCGTAGATACGCTTGACCTTCTGCTTTTCGCGCAGCTGGGTAGCGTAGTCGGACAGCTTGCCCTTACGGGCAGTGGCGCCGTGCTGGCCGGGCTTCTGCTCCAGCTTGCACTTGGAGTCCAGCGCACGCGCCGGGCTCTTGAGGGAAAGGTCGGCGCCTTCGCGGCGGGCGAGCTTACAGGTAGGACCGATATAACGAGCCATTTCTTATCGCTCCTTTAGACGCGACGCTTCTTCGGCGGACGGCACCCGTTGTGCGGGATTGGCGTCACGTCGATGATGTTGGTGATCTTGTAGCCCACGTTGTTCAGCGAGCGCACGGCCGACTCACGACCCGGACCCGGGCCCTTGATGCGGACTTCCAGGGACTTGACGCCGTAGTCGAGCGCGGCACGGCCGGCCTTCTCGGCAGCCACCTGGGCAGCGAACGGGGTGGACTTGCGCGAACCGCGGAAGCCAGCGCCACCGGAGGTCGCCCACGACAGAGCGTTGCCCTGACGGTCGGTGATGGTCACGATGGTGTTGTTGAAAGAAGCGTGGACGTGGGCGACGCCGTCAGTGACGACGCGCTTGATCTTCTTCTTGGTCTTAGCGACGGGCTTAGCCATTTCTTAGGTCCCTTACTTCCTGATCGCCTTGCGCGGGCCCTTGCGGGTGCGGGCGTTGGTACGGGTGCGCTGGCCACGCAGCGGAAGACCGCGACGGTGACGCAGACCGCGGTAGCAGCCCAGATCCATCAGGCGCTTGATCGCGATACCGATTTCACGGCGCAGATCGCCTTCCACGATGTACTTGCCGACTTCGAGACGAAGACGCTCGATTTCCGGCTCCGACAGATCGCGGATCTTGGTGGTCGAGGTAACGCCTGCGGCGTCGCAGACCTTCTTCGAACGGGTACGGCCGATGCCGTAAATGCTTTGCAACCCGACCCAGACGTGCTTCTGGGCTGGCAGGTTGACGCCTGCAATACGCGCCATGACGCGGTTCTCCAGCTGAGTGATGGCCGACAGCGCACCATGGGGCGCGCCAATCCGGCAGGATGGATCAAAAAAGTGAACTAGCGATACTAACAAGGTTCCGGTTTACTTGGAAGCCCGTGAAACACAAGGTTTCACGAACTTGGCCCAGGGAGTGTGCCCAGGCTCCGGCGCCGGATCAGGTTGACCCCGGGAAACAGCACCTTGGTGCCCTTCCCGGTGACGCCCGCGCTACTCCCGCGCGGGACCACCCGATCTCACCCCCACCCGGAACCGCTGCGGGGGCCGCCCTTCGTTTGTGTGGCCAGGTCCGCGAAGCGGAGGACCATCACGTCAGGAAGACGAAAGTGTAACAGGCTTATCAGCCGCGGGCAAAACCGCCGCGATTGCCGCCCTTCAGGTTGGCCTTTTTCAGCAGGCTCTCGTACTGGTGGGACATCAGGTGCGCCTGGATCTGCGCAATGAAGTCCATCACCACCACCACCACGATCAGCAGCGAGGTGCCGCCGAAGTAGAACGACGCGCCCAGCTGGGTGCGCATGATTTCCGGCAGCAGGCAGACGATCACCAGGTACAGCGAACCGGCGGCGGTCAGGCGGGTCAGCACGGCGTCGACGTAGTCGGCCGTTGCCTTGCCCGGACGGATGCCCGGAATCAGCGCGCCCGACTTCTTCAGGTTGTCGGCGGTTTCCTGCGAGTTGAACACCAGCGCGGTATAGAAAAACGCGAAACCGGTGATCAGCGCGGCGAACACGATCATGTGCAGCGGCTCG
The DNA here is from genome assembly GCF_003061285.1 of Stenotrophomonas sp. HMWF003. Lineage (NCBI taxonomy): Bacteria > Pseudomonadati > Pseudomonadota > Gammaproteobacteria > Lysobacterales > Lysobacteraceae > Stenotrophomonas > Stenotrophomonas sp. HMWF003. Next base: position 6,901 of record NZ_QAIW01000066.1, read on the forward strand.
CCCGGACCCAGCGCGTTCGCCACCTTCTGCAGCCAGGTGGCCGAACTGGCCTGGCCGGACCACATGGCCAGGGTGGTCGGGAACGCCAGGATCGACGAGGCGAAGATGGCCGGGATCACGCCCGCCATGTTCAGCTTCAGCGGCAGGAACGAGGTCTGGTTCATGTACGCGTTGCGACCGCCCTGGCGGCGCGCGTAGTTCACCGTGATCCGACGCTGGCCACGCTCGACGAACACCACGAAGTAGGTGAAGGCCAGCACCACCAGCACGATCAGCAGCAGCGCGATGAAGCTCATGTTGCCGTCGCGGTAGGCTTCCACGGTGTGGATGACCGCGCCCGGCAGGCCGGCCACGATGCCGGCGAAGATGATCAGCGAGACGCCGTTGCCGATGCCACGCTCGGTGACCTGCTCGCCAACCCACATCAGGAAGATCGTACCGGCGGTCAGCGCAACGATGGCGGTGAGCACGAAGCCCATGCCCGGGGCGTACACAACCGGCGCGCCGCTCGGCGACAGCTGGTTCTGCAGCGCCAGCGCGATGCTGCCGCCCTGCACCACGGCCAGCAACACGGCCCCGATGCGGGAATATTGGGTGATCTTGCGACGGCCCGACTCACCTTCCTTCTGCATTGCCTTCAATGCCGGGAAGATATGGACCGCCAGCTGCATCACGATGGACGCCGAAATGTACGGCATCACGTTCAGCGCAAAAATGCTGAAACGGTGCAGGGCGCCGCCCGAGAACATGTTGAACATGTCCACGATGCCGCCGCCCTGCGCCTGCATGAGCGCAAGCATGGCATCGGGATTCACGCCCGGCACCGGCACATAACAGCCGATGCGATAGACGATCAATGCCCCGATGACGAACAGCAGACGCTGGCGAAGTTCCGTGAACTTGCCGAGCCCGCCGCCGAGGTTACCAATGCCAGCTTGCGCCATGTCTTACTCCTGTACGCTGCCGCCGGCAGCTTCGATCGCGGCCTTGGCACTGGCCGTTGCAGCGACGCCCTTCAGGGTGAACGCCTTGGTGACGTCGCCCTTCATGACAATCTTGGCACGCTTTGCGGAGCTCGGGACCAGCTTGGCAGCGCGCAGCGCGGCAAAGTCGATCTCGCCGGCTTCCAGGCGTTCCAGCTGGTAGGACAGGACTTCAGCGGTGTCCTTGGCAATCTTGGAACGGAAACCGACCTTCGGCAGACGACGCTGCATGGGGGTCTGGCCGCCTTCGAAGCCCGCCTTGATCTTGCCGCCACCCTTACGGGCGAACGAACCCTTGTGGCCGCGGCCGCAGGTCTTGCCCAGGCCGGAGCCGATACCACGACCGACGCGGGTACGCTCTTTGCGAGCGCCCGGTGCCGGGCTCAATTCATTCAGATGCATGGTCATTGGATTATTCCTCAACCTTGACGAGGTAGTGGACCTTGTTGATCAGGCCGCGAACCTGCGGGCTGTCCTTCAGTTCACGAACATCGTTGAGCTTGCCCAGACCCAGCGCACGCACCGACAGGCGATGACGCGCCTGGGCACCACGCAGGCCGCGAACCAGACGGACCTTGACGGTCTTGGTGGTGTCATTAGCCATGGTTGAGATCCTCCACCTTCTTGCCGCGCTTGGCCGCGATGCGGGCCGGCGACTGCATTTCGCTCAGACCCTTCAACGTGGCGCGAACCAGGTTGATCGGGTTGCGCGAACCAACGGCCTTGGCCAGCACGTTCTTGACGCCAACGGCTTCCAGCACGGCGCGCATGGCACCACCGGCGATCACACCGGTACCTTCCGAGGCCGGCATCATGAACACGCGGGCTGCGCCGTGGCCGGACTTCACCGGGTGCCACAGGGTGCCGTTGTTCAGATCGACGTCGGCCAGGTTCTTGCGGGCCTGCTCCATCGACTTCTGGATGGCGACCGGCACTTCACGTGCCTTGCCGTAGCCGAAACCGACCTTGCCTGCGCCGTCACCGACCACGGTCAGTGCGGTGAAGGTGAACTGACGACCACCCTTGACGGTCTTGCTGACGCGGTTGACCGCGACCAGCTTTTCGATCATGCCGTCGTCGACTTTCTCTTCGCGGTTACGGTCGCGATCGCGACCCCGCTGCTGACGTTCTTCTGCCATGTTGATTCCTTGATTGATTGAGTATGTACGGCTCGAGGCCGCTTATAGCTGTGAAGTGGTGCGGTGAATCGTTCGTCCCTGCAGAAGAAGGACGTCGCCCGGCGCAACCCGCGCCGGCAGGCAGGTGGAGGCAGGGCTGTGCCCTGCCCCCGAATCCCTTAGAACTGCAGGCCGCCTTCGCGGGCTGCGTCGGCCAGTGCCTTGATGCGGCCGTGGTAGCGGTAGCCCGAGCGGTCGAAAGCGACCTTCTCGATGCCCGCAGCCTTGGCGCGCTCGGCAACCAGCTTGCCCACCTTGGCGGCGGCGTCGCTGTTCTTGCCGTTCTTCAGGCCTTCCTTGACGTCGGCCTGGGTGGTGTTGGCAGCGGCCAGCACCTTGGAGCCATCGGCGGTGAAGACCTGGGCGTACAGGTGCTGACCGGTGCGCAGCACCGACAGACGCGGCACGCCGAGAACGCGGATGTGTGCACGGGTCGACTTGGCGCGACGCAGGCGGGCGATGTTCTTGTTGATGCTCATGATTTGAGTTCCTTGAAAGCTGAAGTGAAGCGGGCTTTTGCTTTGAGGAACCCAGCGATTGACCGCCGGGTTCCCGTGGAAGTTCCCGCGCCTGATTAGGCCTTCTTGGCTTCCTTACGAATGATGACTTCGCCGGCGTACTTCACACCCTTGCCCTTGTAGGGCTCCGGCGGACGGTAGCCACGGATCTTGGCAGCCACTTCACCAACCTGCTGCTTGTCAGCGCCCTGGACCAGCACTTCGGTCTGGGTCGGGGTGGTGATGGTGATGCCTTCCGGGGCCACGAACACGATCGGGTGCGAGAAACCGAGCGACAGGCTCAGGTCCTTGCCCTGCATCGCGGCGCGGTAACCCACGCCGACCAGCTCGAGCTTGCGCTCGAAACCGTCGGTGACGCCCTTGACCATGTTGGCCAGGATGGCGCGCACGGTACCGGTCAGTGCGATCAGGCTCTCGTCATTGGCGGCCAGGGTGGCCACGCCGTTGTCGACGGTGATTTCAACGCCAGCAACCTTGGGCAGCGACAGGGTGCCCTTGGGGCCCTTCACGCTGACGGATTCCGGCTGGATGTTCAGTTCAACGCCCTTGGGCAGGTTGACCGGCTTCTTGGCTACGCGGGACATAGTTGGTTCCTTCTCGCCTTAGGCCACGAAGCACAGGACTTCGCCGCCGACGCCCAACTGGCGCGCCTGCGCATCAGTCATGATGCCCTTGGAGGTGGAGATGATGGAGATGCCCAGGCCGTTGAGGACCTTCGGCAGCTCAGACTTGCCACGGTACTGGCGCAGGCCCGAACGCGAGAAGCGCTTCAGGGTCTCGATGACCGGCTTGCCTTCGAAATACTTCAGGACGATTTCAAGCTCGGCCTTGTTGTTCTCGATCTTGGTCACGCGCAGGTCGGTGATGTAGCCTTCGGCCTTCAACACTTCTGCGATTGCAACCTTGATCTTGGAGGACGGTGCCTTCACCGTCTGCTTGCCTACCGCGGCCGCATTCTTGATGCGTACCAGCAGGTCGGCGATGGGATCAGTCATGCTCATAGTCGATACCTTTGAGTGCACCGATATCCGCTTTCGCGAAAATCTTGCTGTGTTCCTGGGATGGGCCAGAACCCTTGTTACCTGTTCAGCGGACCAACGGTCCGCTCTGCACCAGCCCCTGTGACGGAGCAAGACGCGGGAGTATACGGCAAAAAGAGCCCGACTTGCGTCGGACTCCTTAATTGGGAACAAACCTGAACAACCGGTCGGTCCCCCTGCCCCACATCCAGGGGATGCGGGGCAGGTTCCGGGACGAATCCCTTACCAGCTGGCCTTGCGCAGGCCCGGCACGTCGCCACGCATGGTGGCTTCGCGCAGCTTGTTGCGGCCGAGGCCGAACTTGCTGTAGACGCCACGCGGGCGGCCGGACAGTTCGCAACGGTTGCGGTGGCGGCTCGGCGACGAATCGCGCGGCAGCTTCTGCAACTTCACGACAGCGTCGGCCTTGTCGGCGTAGGAAGCGGTCGGGCTGGAGATGATCTTCTTCAGCTCTTCACGCTTGCCAGCGAACTTGACGGCCAGCTTGGCGCGCTTCAGATCGCGGTTGACCATGGAGGTCTTTGCCATTTCAGTTTCCTCGACGTATCAGTTACGGAACGGGAACTTGAACGCTGCGAGCAGCGCCTTCGCTTCCGCGTCGGTCTTGGCGGTGGTGGTGATGGCGATATCCATGCCGCGGATCGCGTCGACAGCGTCGAAGTCGATTTCCGGGAAGATGATCTGTTCCTTCACACCCATGTTGAAGTTGCCGCGACCGTCGAAGGAACGACCCGAGACACCACGGAAGTCGCGCACGCGCGGCAGCGAGATGTTGATCAGGCGGTCCAGGAACTCATACATCTTTTCACGACGCAGCGTGGTCTTGCAGCCGATCGGCCAACCATCGCGGATCTTGAACGAAGCCACCGAGACGCGGGACTTGGTCACGATCGGCTTCTGGCCGGAGACCTTGGCCATGTCGGCGACGGCGTTTTCCAGGATCTTCTTGTTCGTGGCTGCTTCGCCGACACCCATGTTCAGGGTGACCTTGACCAGCTTCGGAACCTGCATCGGATTGGTGTAGCCGAACTGCTTCATCAGCGCCGGCACCACTTCTTCCTTGTAGAACTTTTCGAGACGGGTATTCATCAGCGCATCCTCAGGCGTCGAGCGCCTCACCGCTGGAGCGGAACACACGCAGTTTGCGTCCATCCTCCAGCACCTTGAAACCAACGCGTTCGCCCTTGCCCGAAGCCGGGTTCAGCACATTCACGTTGGAGATATGGATCGACGCTTCACGCTCGACCACGCCGCCGGCAACGCCTGCCTGCGGGTTCGGCTTGGTGTGGCGCTTGACGATGTTCACGTTGGCGACGATCACACGATCGCCGTCGACGCGGACGACTTCGCCCTGCTTGCCCTTGTCCTTGCCGGTGTTGACGACGACCTGGTCGCCCTTCTTGATACGGTTAGCCATGATTATCTCCTGTCGCTCACAGCACTTCGGGAGCGAGCGAGACGATCTTCATGAACTTCTCGGTACGAAGTTCACGCGTCACCGGTCCGAAGATGCGGGTGCCGATCGGCTCTTGCTTGTTGTTGAGCAGGACCGCGGCGTTGGCGTCAAAACGGATCAGCGAACCGTCGGCGCGACGCACACCCTTGCGGGTACGCACCACGACGGCGTCGAACACTTCACCCTTCTTGACCTTGCCGCGCGGGATCGCATCCTTCACGGTGACCTTGATGATGTCACCGATGTGGGCGTAGCGACGCTTGGAGCCGCCCAGCACCTTGATGCACATCACTTCCTTGGCACCGGAATTGTCCGCGACCTCGAGGTAGCTCTGCATCTGGATCATGATTCAGATCTCCTTATTCAGCCGCACGCGTGATGACTTCCACCACGCGCCAGTTCTTGGTCTTGGACATCGGAGCAATCTCGGTCACGCGGACGACATCGCCTTCGTTGCAGGCGTTGTCGGCGTCGTGGGCGTGCAGCTTGGTCGAACGCTTGATGTACTTGCCGTACAGGGCGTGCTTGACCAGGCGTTCCACCAACACGGTGACCGTCTTGTCCATCTTGTTGCTGACGACACGGCCTTCGACCGTGCGCAGCGCTTTGTTTTCAGTATTGTCGCTCATCGCGGCCATCCTTACTTGGTGCTGCCGAGCAGGGTCTTGACGCGAGCAATCTCGCGGCGGACCCGGCGGGTTTCGTGAGTCTTCGGCAGCTGGCCAGTAACCTGCTGCATACGGAGCGAGAACTGCTCCTTACGCAGGTCGGTCAGGTGGGCCTTCAGATCGTCAGCCGACTTTTCGCGAAGTTGTTTGATATCCATTACATCACCGTCCGGGTCACGAAGGTGGTGGTCACGGAGAGCTTGGCAGCTGCCAGGCGGAACGCCTCGCGAGCCACGCTTTCATCCACACCTTCAATTTCATAGATCATGCGGCCGGGCTGGATCTGGGCTACCCAGTACTCCACGTTGCCCTTACCAGAACCCATTCGAACTTCGATGGGCTTCTTGGTGATCGGCTTGTCGGGGAACACTCGGATCCACATCTTGCCGCCGCGCTTGACGTAGCGGCTGATCGAGCGGCGAGCCGCTTCGATCTGACGCGCGGTCAGCTGACCATGAGCGGTTGCCTTCAGGCCGTATTCGCCGAAGCTGACAGCGTTGGCGCTCCAGCTCAGGCCATCGTTACGGCCCTTGTGTACCTTGCGGTATTTGGTTCGCTTGGGTTGCAACATTGCCGTTACCTCGCTTCACGAGCCGGGCGCTGACGGTCACCGCGGTCGCCGCGATCGTTACGATCGTTGCGCGGGGAATCGTCCTGCTTTTCCTGGCCAACCTGGGAGAAATCGAAAACCTCGCCCTTGTAGATCCAGACCTTGATGCCGATGATGCCGTAGGTCGTCTTGGCTTCAGCGAAGCCATAGTCGATGTCGGCACGCAGTGTGTGCAGCGGCACGCGGCCTTCGCGGTACCACTCCGAACGGGCGATTTCCGCACCGTTGAGGCGGCCACCGACGTTGACCTTGATGCCCAGGGCACCCAGGCGCATCGCGTTGCCGACCGAGCGCTTCATGGCGCGGCGGAACATGATGCGACGCTCCAGCTGCTGCGCGATCGACTCGGCAACCAGCTGCGCGTCCAGCTCGGGCTTGCGCACTTCGGTGACGTTGATGTGCGCCGGAACGCCCATCATCTCGCTCACTTCCTTACGCAGCTTTTCGATGTCCTCACCGCGCTTGCCGATCACCACGCCCGGACGGGCGGTGTGGATCGTCACGCGAGCGGTCTTTGCCGGACGCTCGATAAGGATCTTGCTGATGCCGGCCTGCGCAAGCTTCTTGCGCAGCATTTCCCGCACCTTCAGGTCGGCCGCCAGGTAACCAGCGAACTCGCCCTTGTTGGCGTACCACTTGGAGTTCCAGTCCTTGGAAATACCGAGGCGGATACCAATCGGATGAACTTTATGACCCATGGTGTTTTCCTTTCCGCTTACTTGCCGGCGCCCACAACCACAGTGATGTGGCTGGTGCGCTTGAGGATGCGGGTGCCGCGGCCTTTCGCCCGCGCCATGAAACGCTTCAGGGTCGGACCTTCATCTACCATGATGGTCTGAACCTTCAGCTCGTCGACGTCGGCGCCCTGGTTGTTTTCGGCATTTGCGATAGCCGACTCCACCACCTTCTTGATCAGGTGGGCAGCCTTCTTGTCCGAAAACTTCAGCAGGTTGACCGCACGCTCGGCCGGCAGGCCGCGCACCTGGTCAGCGACCAGGCGGGCTTTCTGCGCAGAGATGCGCGCGGAGCGCAGGATTGCTTTCGCTTCCATTGTCATCTCTCCTTACTTGCCCGACTTCTTGTCACCACCGTGACCCTTGAAGGTCCGGGTGATGGCAAATTCGCCGAGCTTGTGGCCGACCATGTTCTCGTTGACGAGCACCGGAACGTGGTTCTTGCCGTTATGAACGGCGATGGTGATGCCTACCATTTCCGGCAGGATCATCGAACGGCGCGACCAGGTCTTGATCGGCTTCTTGCTACCCGCAGCGGCCTCCACCTTCTTGACGAGGTGGTGATCGACGAACGGGCCCTTCTTGAGTGAACGTGCCATGGTCGATTAGCCCCTACGATCGCGGACGATGAATTGCTGGGTGCGCTTGTTCTTGCGCGTCTTGTAACCCTTGGTCGGAACACCCCACGGGGTGACCGGATGCGGATTACCCTGGCCGGCCTTCGCCTCACCACCACCGTGCGGATGGTCAACCGGGTTCATGGCAGCACCACGAACGGTCGGGCGGACACCGCGCCAGCGCTTGGCGCCAGCCTTGCCCAGCTTTTCCAGGTTGTGTTCGTCGTTACCGACTTCACCGATGGTGGCGCGGCACTCGACCGGCACCTTACGCATTTCACCCGAGCGCAGGCGCAGGGTGGCGTAGATACCTTCACGAGCGACGAGCTGCACGGCGGCGCCGGCGGCACGTGCGATCTGGGCACCCTTGCCCGGCTTCAGTTCGATGCCGTGGACAGTGGTACCGACCGGGATGTTGCGCAGCGGCAGCGTGTTACCGGTCTTGATCGGCGCATCCGAACCCGCGATCACCTGGTCACCGGCCTTCAGGCCCTTCGGTGCGATGATGTAGCGGCGTTCGCCGTCGACGTAGCACAGCAGGGCGATATGGGCGGTGCGGTTCGGATCGTATTCGATGCGTTCCACGCGCGCCGGAATGCCTTCCTTGTTGCGCTTGAAGTCGATGACACGGTAGTGCTGCTTGTGGCCACCACCAACGTGACGGGTGGTGATGCGGCCGTGGTGGTTACGACCACCGGACTTGCTCTGCGGCTCCAGCAACGCTGCGTGCGGTGCGCCCTTGTGCAGATCGGGCGTAACCACGCGCACGGCCGAACGGCGGCCGGGGGAAGTGGGCTTGAATTTCATCAATGGCATGGGATGTACCTCAGGCCTTGGCCGTTACATCGATGGACTGGCCATCGGCGAGACGCACGTATGCCTTGCGCCAATCGCCGCGACGGCCGGTGCGGTTACGGAAGGACTTGTTCTTGCCCTTCACGTTCAGCACGTTGACCGACTCGACCTTGACATCGAACAGCTGCTCAACCGCGGCCTTTACATCGGCCTTGGTCGCTTCGTTCGACACTTCAAAGACATACTGGTTGGAATGTTCCTGCAGGCGCGCGGTCTTTTCGGAGACTCGCGGAGCGCGAAGAACGCTGAAGATTTTCTCGTTGGCGCTCATGCCAGCCACTCCTCGACCTTCTTGACCGCGTCAGCGGTGATGACGACCGTGTCGGCACCGACCAGCGACACCGGGTCCAGGCCCTGCACGTCACGCACTTCCACGTAGGGAATGTTGCGCGCCGACAGGTACAGGTGCTCGGAAGCATCTTCGGTGACGATCAGCGGACGCTTGCCCACTTCCAGGCCGGCCAGCTTGGCGATCAACGACTTGGTGTTGGTCGCTTCGACATCGAAGGACTCCACGATCGTCAAACGGCCCTGACGGTTCAGCTCGGACAGGATCGCGCACATGGCTGCACGGTACTGCTTGCGATTGACCTTCTGCTCGAAGCTGCGCGGCTTGGCCGCGAAGGTGACACCACCGCCGACGAAGATCGGAGCCGTCAGTGCGCCATGACGCGCGCCGCCGCCCTTCTGCTTCTTCGACTTCTTGGTGGTACCAGCCACTTCAGAGCGAGTCTTCTGTGCCTTGGTGCCGGCGCGGCCGGCGTTGCGATAGGCGACGACGACCTGGTGAACCAGATCTTCGCTGAAATCGCGACCGAACACGGCGTCGGAGACCGAGACCTTGTTGTTGCTACCCGTGATAACGAGTTCCATCGTCATCTCTCCTTATGCCTTGCTCGCCGGACGGACGATCACGTCGCCACCCGCCGCGCCCGGAACGGCGCCGCGAACCGCGATCAGACCGCGCTCGACGTCGACCTTGACAACTTCCAGGTTCTGGGTGCTCTGCTGCACCGAGCCCATGTGACCGGACATCTTCTTGCCCGGGAACACGCGACCTGGCGTCTGGCGCTGACCCAGCGAACCCGGCGCGCGATGCGACAGCGAGTTGCCGTGGGTAGCGTCACCCATACGGAAGTTGTAGCGCTTGATGGTGCCCTGGAAGCCCTTACCCTTGGTGACACCCTGGACGTCGACGATCTGGCCGACTTCAAAGATGTCCGCCTTGACTTCGCCACCGACGGCGAAATCGCCGAGCTGGGCGTCTTCAACGCGGAATTCCCACAGGCCACGGCCCGCGTCGACCTTCGCCTTGGCGAAGTGACCGGCTTCCGGCTTGTTGACCAGGGCAGCGCGACGCGCGCCGACGGTCACCTGCACGGCGCTGTAGCCGTCGGATTCGACGGTCTTGATCTGCGCGATGCGGTTCGGGGTAGCTTCAATCAGGGTTACCGGGATGGCCTGGCCATCTTCGGTGAACACGCGGCTCATGCCAGCCTTGCGGCCCACGAAGCCCAACGAATATTTCTTCGTCATGGTCGTAGTCCTCAGGTCAGCTTGATCTGAACGTCGACGCCGGCAGCCAGTTCGAGCTTCATCAGCGCGTCCACGGTCTTGTCGTTCGGGTCAACGATATCGAGCACGCGCTTGTGCGTGCGGGTCTCGTACTGGTCACGCGCGTCCTTGTCGACGTGCGGGGAAACGAGAATGGTGTAACGCTCGATCTTGGTCGGCAGGGGGATCGGGCCACGCACTTGCGCGCCGGTCCGCTTTGCCGTTTCTACGATCTCGCTGGCCGAACGGTCGATCAAACGATGATCGAACGCCTTCAGCCGAATCCGGATCTTTTGGTCCGCCATGACGGTGGGTTCCTTCGTTAAAAGAGCGACGGACAAGGCCTCTGGGTTGCCTTGTCCCATGAATATCCTGAATGCAGACGCCGCACATTCCCGTGCGGCGACAAGATCTTTCCGTAGACCTCAAAAATCGAGGCAGACCGGTCTCCCGATCTGCCCAGACAAAAAGTATAGCGCGCATACAACGCGGCGGTCAACAGGGGACCTGTTGACACTGCCTGAATGGCGCGACCCTTCCTGGTCCGGGGAACACGAGGTGCGTCCTGCGCCTCTTTTCCCATTTAATTACGCCCCGATGCCCTACCCAGGCAACATCGGGGCGCAGATTCTAGCAGATTATGCCAGGATCTTCGACACCACGCCGGCGCCGACGGTACGGCCGCCTTCGCGAATCGCGAAGCGCAGGCCTTCGTCCATGGCGACCGGGTTGATCAGGGTGACAACCATCTTCACGTTGTCGCCCGGCATCACCATTTCCACACCTTCCGGCAGTTCGCAAGCGCCGGTGATGTCGGTGGTGCGGAAGTAGAACTGCGGACGGTAGCCCTTGAAGAACGGGGTATGACGGCCACCCTCGTCCTTGGACAGCACGTACACTTCGGCGTCGAACTGGG
>NZ_QAIW01000067.1:0-11214 GCF_003061285.1 Stenotrophomonas sp. HMWF003
GTGGACGCCAACACCGGTGAACTGCTGGCCCAGGCCAACGACGAAATCACCGACGAACAGCTGCAGGCCTTCCGCAAGGCCGGCGTCGACGCCGTGGGCACCCTGTGGGTGAACGACCTGGATCGTGGCCCGTACCTGTCCAACACCCTGCGCATCGATCCGACCAAGACCCAGCTGGAAGCCCTGGTCGAAATCTACCGCATGATGCGTCCGGGCGAGCCGCCGACCAAGGATGCCGCGCAGAACCTGTTCCACAACCTGTTCTTCACCTTCGAGCGCTACGACCTGTCCACGGTCGGCCGCATGAAGTTCAACCGCCGTGTCGGCCGCAAGGCTGTCACCGGCGAAGCCGTGCTGTACGACCGCAAGTACTTCGGTGAGCGCAACGACGAAGAGTCCAAGCGCCTGGTCGCCGAGCACGCCGACACCTCCGACATCCTGGAAGTGATCAAGGTCCTGACCGAGATCCGCAATGGTCGCGGCGTGGTCGATGACATCGATCACCTGGGCAACCGTCGCGTGCGTTCGGTCGGTGAAATGGCCGAGAACGTGTTCCGCGTGGGCCTGGTCCGCGTCGAGCGCGCGGTCAAGGAACGCCTGTCGATGGCCGAATCCGAAGGCCTGACCCCGCAGGAGCTGATCAACGCCAAGCCGGTCGCCGCTGCCATCAAGGAGTTCTTCGGCTCCTCGCAGCTGTCCCAGTTCATGGATCAGAACAACCCGCTGTCGGAAGTGACGCACAAGCGTCGCGTCTCGGCCCTGGGCCCGGGCGGTCTGACCCGCGAACGCGCCGGCTTCGAAGTGCGCGACGTCCATCCGACCCATTACGGCCGCGTGTGCACCATCGAAACGCCGGAAGGCCCGAACATCGGCCTGATCAACTCGCTGGCCGTGTACGCCCGCACCAACCAGTACGGCTTCCTGGAAACCCCGTACCGCAAGGTTGCTGACGGCAAGGTCTCCGACGAGATCGAGTTCCTGTCGGCCATCGAAGAAAACGAGTACGTCATCGCCCAGGCCAACGCCCTGACCGATGCCAAGAGCATGCTCACCGAGCAGTTCGTGCCGTGCCGTTTCCAGGGTGAGTCGCTGCTGAAGCCGCCGGCGGAAGTCCACTTCATGGACGTCTCGCCGATGCAGACCGTGTCGATCGCTGCCGCGCTGGTTCCGTTCCTGGAGCACGATGACGCAAACCGTGCACTGATGGGCGCCAACATGCAGCGCCAGGCCGTGCCGACCCTGCGTGCGCAGAAGCCGCTGGTGGGTACCGGTATCGAACGCGCCGTGGCCCGTGACTCGGGTGTGACCGTCAATGCCCGTCGTGGTGGCGAGATCGTGCAGATCGACGCCGGCCGCATCGTGGTCAAGGTCAACGAAGTGGAGATCACCGACGCGACCGACGCCGGCGTGGATATCTACAACCTGATCAAGTACACCCGCTCCAACCAGAACACCTGCATCAACCAGCGTCCGCTGGTGGAAGTGGGCAACGTGGTGGCGCGTGGCGACGTGCTGGCTGACGGTCCGTCCACCGACATCGGCGAACTGGCCCTGGGCCAGAACATGCTGATCGCCTTCATGCCGTGGAACGGCTACAACTTCGAAGACTCCATCCTGCTCTCCGAGCGCGTGGTGGAAGAAGATCGTTACACCACGATCCACATCGAAGAACTGACCTGCGTTGCGCGTGACACCAAGCTGGGGCCGGAGGAAATTTCCGCCGACATCCCGAACGTGTCCGAGCAGGCGCTGAACCGTCTGGACGAGTCGGGCGTGGTGTACATCGGCGCCGAAGTGCGTGCCGGCGACATCATGGTCGGCAAGGTCACCCCGAAGGGCGAAAGCCAGCTGACCCCGGAAGAGAAGCTGCTCCGCGCGATCTTCGGCGAGAAGGCCTCGGACGTGAAGGACAGCTCGCTGCGCGTGCCGCCGGGCATGGACGGCACCGTCATCGACGTGCAGGTCTTCACCCGCGACGGCATCGAGAAGGACAAGCGCGCCCGTCAGATCGAAGAGTCTGAAATCAAGCGCGTCAAGAAGGACTTCGACGACCAGTTCCGCATCCTGGAAGGTGCCATCTACGCCCGCCTGCGTTCGCAGATCGTCGGCAAGGTGGTCAACGGTGGTGCCAACCTGAAGAAGGGCGACACCGTCACCGACGCGTACCTGGACGGCCTGAAGAAGGCTGACTGGTTCGTGCTGCGCATGAAGGACGACGACGCTTCCGAAGCCATCGAACGCGCCCAGAAGCAGATCCAGGCGCACGAGAAGGAATTCGAGCGTCGCTTCGCCGACAAGCGCGGCAAGATCACCGCCGGTGACGACCTCGCCCCGGGCGTGCTGAAGATGGTCAAGGTGTTCCTGGCCGTGAAGCGTCGCATCCAGCCGGGTGACAAGATGGCCGGCCGCCACGGCAACAAGGGTGTGGTCTCCAACGTGGTGCCGGTCGAGGACATGCCGTACATGGCCTCGGGCGAAACCGTGGACATCGTGCTGAACCCGCTGGGCGTGCCGTCGCGTATGAACATCGGCCAGATTCTGGAAGTGCATCTGGGCTGGGCCGCCAAGGGCCTGGGTCGCAAGATCCAGGGCATGCTGGAAGCCCAGGCCGCGATCAACGACCTGCGCAAGTTCCTGGACGACGTCTACAACCACGACAAGACCCAGCACGCCAACCACGTCGACCTGACCCAGTTCAGCGACGAGGAGCTGCTGCGCCTGGCCGCCAACCTGACCGACGGCGTGCCGATGGCTACCCCGGTGTTCGACGGTGCCACCGAAGCCGAGATCAAGCACATGCTTGCCCTGGCCGACCTGCCGCTGAGCGGCCAGACCCAGCTGTATGACGGCCGCACCGGTGAGGCATTCGATCGCCACACCACCGTGGGCTACATGCACTACCTGAAGCTGAACCACCTGGTCGACGACAAGATGCACGCCCGTTCGACCGGCCCGTACTCGCTCGTTACCCAGCAGCCGCTGGGCGGCAAGGCGCAGTTCGGTGGCCAGCGCTTCGGTGAAATGGAAGTCTGGGCGCTGGAAGCCTACGGCGCGGCCTACACCCTGCAGGAAATGCTGACGGTGAAGTCCGATGACGTGCAGGGCCGTAACCAGATGTACAAGAACATCGTCGACGGTGAGCACGAGATGGTCGCGGGCATGCCGGAATCCTTCAACGTTCTCGTGAAGGAAATCCGCTCGCTGGCCATCAACATGGAACTGGAAGACAACTGATGGCGCAGGCGCGGCTGCCCCGGCAGCCGCGCCACCCGTTCGTTCGCTGACAGCCCATCGACAAGATTTCCTCCTTTCGGAGAAACACCATGAAAGACTTGCTGAACCTCTTCAACCAGCAGCGCCAGACGCTGGACTTCGACGCGATCAAGATCGCGCTGGCCTCGCCGGACCTGATCCGTTCGTGGTCCTTCGGCGAAGTGAAGAAGCCGGAAACCATCAACTACCGTACCTTCAAGCCGGAGCGTGACGGCCTGTTCTGCGCCGCCATCTTCGGGCCGGTCAAGGACTACGAGTGCCTGTGCGGCAAGTACAAGCGCATGAAGCACCGCGGCGTGGTCTGCGAAAAGTGCGGCACCGAAGTCACCTTGGCCAAGGTGCGCCGCGAGCGCATGGGCCACATCGACCTGGCCTCGCCGGTCGCGCACATCTGGTTCCTCAAGTCGCTGCCGTCGCGCATCGGCCTGATGCTGGACATGACCCTGCGTGACATCGAGCGCGTGCTGTACTTCGAAGCCTACGTGGTGACCGAGCCGGGCCTGACCGCCCTGGAGCGCCGCCAGCTGCTGACCGAAGAACAGTACCTGCAGGCCCGCCAGGAGCACGGCGACGACTTCGACGCCGCCATGGGCGCCGAGGCCGTGTACGAGCTGCTGCGCACCATCGACCTGCAGTCGGAAATGACCCGCCTGCGCGAGGAAATCTCCAGCACCGGTTCGGAAACCAAGCTCAAGCGCCTCACCAAGCGCATCAAGCTGGTCGAAGCCTTCCTCGAGTCGGGCAACCGTCCGGAGTGGATGGTCATGACCGTGCTGCCGGTGCTGCCGCCGGACCTGCGTCCGCTGGTGCCGCTGGACGGTGGCCGCTTCGCGACCTCCGACCTGAACGACCTGTACCGCCGCGTCATCAACCGCAACAACCGCCTGCGCCGCCTGCTCGAGCTGAACGCGCCGGACATCATCGTGCGCAATGAAAAGCGCATGCTGCAGGAATCGGTCGATGCGCTGCTGGACAACGGCCGTCGCGGCCGTGCCATCACCGGCACCAACAAGCGCCCGTTGAAGTCGCTGGCCGACATGATCAAGGGCAAGCAGGGTCGCTTCCGTCAGAACCTGCTGGGCAAGCGCGTCGACTACTCGGGCCGTTCGGTCATCGTGGTCGGTCCGTACCTGCGCCTGCACCAGTGCGGCCTGCCGAAGAAGATGGCGCTTGAGCTGTTCAAGCCGTTCGTCTTCGCCAAGCTGCAGCGTCGTGGCCTGGCCACCACCATCAAGGCCGCCAAGAAGCTGGTCGAGCGCGAAGAAGCCGAAGTCTGGGACATCCTGGAAGAGGTCATCCGCGAACATCCGGTGATGCTGAACCGTGCGCCGACCCTGCACCGTCTGGGCATCCAGGCGTTCGAGCCGGTGCTGATCGAAGGCAAGGCCATCCAGCTGCACCCGCTGGTCTGCACCGCGTTCAACGCCGACTTCGACGGTGACCAGATGGCCGTCCACGTGCCGCTCTCGCTGGAAGCCCAGCTGGAAGCGCGTGCGCTGATGATGTCCACCAACAACATCCTGTCGCCGGCCAACGGCGAGCCGATCATCGTGCCGTCGCAGGACGTCGTGCTGGGTCTGTACTACATGACCCGCTCGCTGGAAAACAAGAAGGGCGAGGGCATGGCCTTCGCCAACATCGCCGAAGTCAAGCGCGCCTACGACAACCGCGTGGTGGAACTGCACGCGCGCGTCAAGGTCCGCATCACCGAAGTGGTGACCGACGAAGACGGCAACAAGCAGAACAAGACCTCGATCGTGGACACCACGATCGGTCGCGCCCTGCTGGCTGAAATCCTGCCGGAAGGCCTGCCGTTCGCGCTGGCCAACACCGAGCTGACCAAGAAGAACATCAGCCGCCTGATCAACTCCAGCTACCGCCAGCTGGGCTTGAAGGACACGGTCGTGTTCGCCGACAAGCTGATGTACACCGGCTTTGCCTACGCAACCCGCGCCGGCGTGTCGATCGGTATCGACGACATGCTGATCCCGGACGAGAAGAAGGGCATCCTCACCGAGGCCGAAGCCGAAGTGCTGGAAATCCAGGAGCAGTACCAGTCGGGTCTGGTCACCGCCGGCGAGCGCTACAACAAGGTGGTCGACATCTGGTCGCGCACCAATGAGCGCATCGCCAAGGCGATGATGGACACCATCGGTACCGAGAAGGTCATCAATGCCAAGGGCGAGACCATCGACCAGAAGTCGATGAACTCCCTGTACATCATGGCCGACTCCGGTGCGCGTGGTTCCCAGGCACAGATCCGCCAGCTGGCCGGTATGCGTGGCCTGATGGCGCGTCCGGATGGCTCGATCATCGAAACGCCCATCAAGGCGAACTTCCGTGAAGGCCTGAACGTACAGGAATACTTCAACTCCACCCACGGTGCCCGTAAGGGTCTGGCCGATACCGCGCTGAAGACCGCCAACTCGGGTTACCTGACCCGTCGTCTGGTGGACGTGGCGCAGGACGTGGTCATCACCGAAGTGGATTGCGGTACCACCGAAGGCCTGACCATGACCCCGATCGTGGAAGGCGGCGACGTCGTGGAGCCGTTGAAGGACCGCGTGCTGGGTCGTGTCGTGGCCGAGGACGTGTTCCTGCCGGGCAACGACGAAGATCCGATCGTGACCCGCAACACGCTGCTGGACGAAGCGTGGGTGGCCAAGCTTGAAGATGCCAGCGTGCAGTCGGTGAAGGTCCGTTCGACCATCTCCTGCGCCTCGGCCTTCGGCGTGTGCGCCCATTGCTACGGCCGCGATCTGGCCCGTGGCCACATCGTCAACATCGGCGAAGCGGTCGGCGTCATCGCCGCCCAGTCGATCGGTGAGCCGGGTACCCAGCTGACCATGCGTACGTTCCACATCGGTGGTGCGGCATCGCGTGCGGCTGCGGTGGACAACATCACCGTCAAGACCACCGGTTCGGTCAAGTTCAACAACCTCAAGTCGGTGGCGCATGCCAGCGGTTCGCTGGTGGCGGTCTCGCGCTCGGGTGAAATCTCGGTGCTCGACGCCCACGGCCGTGAGCGTGAGCGCTACAAGCTGCCCTACGGTGCCACCATCACCTCCAAGGACGCCGACTCGGTCAAGGCTGGCCAGACCGTCGCGAACTGGGATCCGCATAACCACCCGATCGTGTCCGAAGTGGCCGGTTTCATCCGCTTCATCGACTTCATCGACGGCGTCACCGTCATCGAGAAGACCGACGAACTGACCGGCCTGGCGTCGCGTGAAATCACCGACCCGAAGCGTCGTGGCTCGCAGGCCAAGGACCTCCGTCCGATCGTGCGTATCGTGGATGCCAAGGGCAATGACCTGACCATCCCGAACACCGATCTGCCGGCCCAGTACCTGCTGCCGCCGCGCTCCATCGTCAACCTGCAGGACGGCGCCGCCGTCGGCGTGGGTGACGTGGTCGCCAAGATCCCGCAGGAAGCGTCCAAGACCCGTGACATCACCGGTGGTCTGCCGCGCGTGGCCGACTTGTTCGAAGCACGCAAGCCGAAGGATCCGGCGATCCTGGCCGAGCGCTCGGGCATCATCAGCTTCGGCAAGGACACCAAGGGCAAGCAGCGCCTGATCATCAAGGACACCGATGGTTCGGAACACGAAGAGCTGATCCCGAAGTACCGTCAGGTGATCGTGTTCGAAGGCGAACACGTGACCAAGGGCGAAACCATCGTGGACGGCGAGCCGAGCCCGCAGGACATCCTGCGTCTGCTGGGTGTCGAGCCGCTGGCCGCCTACCTGGTCAAGGAAATCCAGGACGTGTACCGCCTGCAGGGCGTGAAGATCAACGACAAGCACATTGAAGTGATCACCCGCCAGATGCTGCGCAAGGTCGAAATCACCGACCAGGGCAGCAGCAAGTTCCTGAATGGCGAGCAGGCCGAGCGCCAGCGCGTCATCGAGGAAAATGCACGCCTGACCACCCGCAACGAGCTGATCGCCCGTTTCGATCCGGTCCTGCTGGGTATCACCAAGGCGTCGCTGGCCACCGAATCGTTCATCTCGGCGGCCTCCTTCCAGGAAACCACCCGCGTGTTGACCGAGGCGGCCGTCCGCGGCACCAAGGACAACCTGCGCGGCCTGAAGGAAAACGTCATCGTCGGCCGCCTGATCCCGGCCGGTACCGGTCTGTCGTACCACGCCAACCGCCGCCGCAACGCGAGCGGGCTGACCGATTCGGAAATGCAGACGCTGGCCGGCACTCCGGTCGCGGCCGCACCGGTCGTCGTGGCCGCCCCGGAAGTGGCGGTCGAATCGACCGACACCGAGCAGGCGGAAGACTGATCGACAGGTCCGGCCCTGGCCGGACCGAAGGGTAGGGCCTGGCCATTGGCCGGGCCAGACCGCTCGGACGCCGCCGGCCACTGGTCGGATGGCTGCCGATGAGGTAGGATGCCGGCCCGGTCTGTCAAAGGACCGGGTTGACAACCTGAACGGGGGGCATGGAGAAGGCTCCCCTGTAACGGCCCGGGATCAGGGCTGGCTTGGCGCGTGCGCATTTGACTGCGTTTTCGCCAGGTTGCTACAATCGTCTGTCTCAGCAGGCCGGTTTCTTGCCTGCTCGCACATATCCGCATTCATGGCCGGTTTTTTCACTGGCCTCTCTCAGAAGAACATACTGATGGCGACGATCAATCAGCTTGTCCGCAAGCCGCGGCAGGCAACCACTTATAAGAGTGCCTCCCCGGCCCTCGATAAGTGCCCCCAGCGCCGTGGCGTCTGCACGCGCGTGTACACCACCACTCCGAAGAAGCCGAACTCGGCGCTTCGCAAGGTTGCCAAGGTTCGCCTGACCAACCAGGAAGAAGTGATTAGCTACATCGGCGGCGAAGGCCACAACCTGCAGGAGCACTCCGTGGTCCTGATCCGTGGCGGTCGCGTCAAGGATCTGCCGGGTGTGCGTTACCACACCGTGCGTGGCTCGCTGGACGCCTCCGGCGTTGCCAAGCGTCGCCAGGGCCGTTCCAAGTACGGCGCCAAGCGTCCGAAGAGCTAAGGGAAAGTACACATGTCTCGTAAAGGTAATACGCCGCAGCGCTCTGTCCTGCCGGATCCGAAGCACGGAAGTGAAACCATCGCACGCTTCATCAACATGGTGATGCTGAGCGGCAAGAAGTCGGTCGCTGAAAAGATCGTCTACGGTGCCATGGACGTGATCGGCGAAAAGAACCCGAACTCCGTCGAGCTGGTGCAGAAGGCTCTGGACAACGTGGCTCCGTCGGTCGAAGTCAAGTCCCGCCGCGTCGGTGGTGCCACCTACCAGGTGCCCGTCGAAGTGCGTTCTTCGCGCAAGATGGCCCTGGCCATGCGTTGGCTGATCGACTCGGCCCGTAAGCGTGGTGAAAACACCATGCCGAAGAAGCTGGCTGCCGAACTGCTGGACGCCTCGGAAAACCGTGGCGGCGCCATCAAGAAGCGCGAAGAAACCCACCGCATGGCCGAAGCCAACAAGGCATTCGCCCACTACCGCTGGTGAGTTTGACGGCCTTGCAAAACAGGCAGAGCGGCACTACGTACTAGTGCCGCTTCGCGGCACCTGGGGTGCCGCGCCAATCCGAAGGCCGCCGAAAGGCGGCGTTCGGCCATCCGAATTCCAAGAAATTGAGAGGCTCCCGTGGCCCGCAACACTCCCATCGAGCGTTACCGCAACTTCGGCATCATGGCTCACATCGATGCCGGCAAGACCACCACGTCCGAGCGCATCCTGTTCTACACCGGCAAGAGCCACAAGATCGGTGAAGTGCACGACGGCGCAGCCACCATGGACTGGATGGAGCAGGAGCAGGAGCGTGGCATCACGATCCAGTCCGCTGCGACCACCGCGTTCTGGAAGGGCATGGACAAGTCCCTGCCGGAGCATCGCTTCAACATCATCGACACCCCCGGGCACGTCGACTTCACCATCGAAGTCGAGCGTTCGCTGCGCGTGCTCGACGGTGCCGTCTTCGTGCTGTGCGCCGTCGGTGGCGTGCAGCCGCAGTCGGAAACCGTGTGGCGCCAGGCCAACCGGTACAAGGTGCCGCGCATTGCGTTCGTCAACAAGATGGACCGCACCGGCGCGAACTTCACCAAGGTCGTTGGCCAGTTGAAGGCCAAGCTGGGCGCCACCGCCGTGCCGATGCAGCTGCCGATCGGCGCTGAAGAAGGCTTCAAGGGCGTGGTCGACCTGATCAAGATGAAGGCCATCCATTGGGATGAAGCCTCGCAGGGCATGAAGTTCGAGTACCTGGACATCCCGGCCGACATGCAGGCGGAGGCCGAAGAGGCCCGCACCTACATGATCGAAGCTGCGGCTGAAGCCAGCGAAGAGCTGATGGAAAAGTACCTGGGCGGCGAAGAGCTGACCGAGGCCGAAATCGTCGAAGCCCTGCGCGTGCGCACCCTGGCCACCGACATCGTGCCGATGTACTGCGGCTCGGCGTTCAAGAACAAGGGCGTGCAGGCCATGCTGGACGGCGTGGTGCAGCTGCTGCCGTCGCCGATCGACGTGCCGGACGTGACCGGTACCGACGTCGACGATGAAACCATCGCGCTGAGCCGCAAGTCCGACGACAAGGCCCCGTTCTCGGCCCTGGCGTTCAAGATCATCACCGACCCGTTCGTGGGCGCGCTGACCTTCTTCCGTGTCTACTCGGGCACGCTGAACGCCGGCGACCAGCTGCTGAACTCGGTGAAGGGCAAGAAGGAGCGCATCGGCCGCATCCTGCAGATGCACTCCAACGATCGTGAAGAAATCAAGGAAGTGCTGGCCGGTGACATCGCCGCGGCCGTGGGCCTGAAGGACACGACCACCGGTGACACCCTGTGCTCGCAGGACCACCCGATCATCCTGGAGCGCATGGTGTTCCCGGAGCCGGTCATCTCGATGGCCGTCGAACCGAAGACCAAGTCCGACCAGGAAAAGATGGGTCTGGCGCTGGGCCGTCTGGCTCAGGAAGATCCGTCGTTCCGCGTCAAGACCGACGAAGAATCCGGCCAGACCATCATCTCGGGCATGGGCGAGCTGCACCTGGACATCATCGTTGACCGCATGAAGCGCGAGTTCAACGTGGAGGCCAACGTCGGCAAGCCGCAGGTTGCGTACCGCGAAACCATCCAGATGGCGGACGTGAAGTCGGACTACAAGCACGCCAAGCAGTCCGGTGGTAAGGGTCAGTACGGTCACGTCGTGATCGAGCTGTCGCCGATCACCGCTGAAGACCGTGCCGATCCGAAGATTGCTCCGGCGATCAAGGACGACTTCCTGTTCATCAACGACATCACCGGTGGCGTGATTCCGAAGGAATTCATTCCGTCGATCGAAAAGGGCCTGCGCGAAACCATCACCAGCGGTCCGCTGGCGGGCTTCCCGGTCGTGGACGTCAAGGTGAAGCTGGTGTTCGGCTCGTACCATGACGTCGACTCCTCGGAAATGGCGTTCAAGCTCGCGTCCTCGATGGCCTTCAAGCAGGGCTTCCAGAAGGCCAAGCCGGTCCTGCTGGAGCCGATCATGAAGGTCGAGATCGTGACCCCGGAGGATTACCAGGGTGACGTGATGGGCGACGTCAGCCGCCGTCGTGGCGTGCTGCAGGGTTCGAGCACCACCGGTGACGGTTCGGCCAGCATCATCAACGCGATGATCCCGCTGGGTGAAATGTTCGGTTACGCCACCTCGCTGCGTTCGCAGACCCAGGGTCGCGCGACGTTCACGATGGAATTCGACCACTACGAGCCGGCGCCGAACAACATCGCCGAATCCGTGATCAAGAAGGCCTGAGCGTAAGCTCAGGTCTCAACCTCTTTCTTTCTGACATTCAAGGGTTACAACAATGGCAAAGGGTAAGTTCGAGCGCACCAAGCCGCACGTCAACGTCGGCACCATCGGTCACGTCGATCACGGCAAGACCACGCTGACCGCCGCACTGACCAAGATCGGTGCCGAGCGCTTCGGTGG
>NZ_QAIW01000068.1:0-4077 GCF_003061285.1 Stenotrophomonas sp. HMWF003
GGCCCTCGGGTGGGCGCCAGCAGGACCCACCCGAGGGCCACCAGACCGACGGCAATGCCTACCTGGATGCACTGCTGCACGGTGAAAGCGGCCGGTGACAGTTCGTACCAGAGCCAACGCGGCCGCCCACGCCCGGTGCCCAGGGCGACCCCGCGATACACCGCCAGCGCGGTCCCAAGCAGTATCAAGACCGACAGGCTGTGCACCGCCACCAAGGCATACATCCACGCATGCCCGTGATGCTTCCAGCGCCACTGCCGGAACAGGGCGACTGCACACAGCAGCGCTGCGCCCGCTGTGAGCCAGACCAGGACGCGCTGCACGGGTTTCACCCAAGGCCGCAAGGGTCGGTCACGCTGCTCCAATCGTTGGCAGGCCAGCGCATGCGCCTGCTGCTCCAGCGCGGTAGGCGCGCGGGCCACGCTGCTGGGGTGGCGGTCGGGCACCGGCTGCCCGGCGCGACATTCGCGCGCACCGCCCACGGCCGGGAGCAACAGCCCCAGCCCGATCAACATCCACAGGATCCATCCCCGCACCGCCACGTCCCTCTGCTGCGTCATCCAATGCCCCACGCCGCATCATCGGCGCAGGGTCACCAGGAAGGGTACGCGATCGGCCAGCCGTGATTGAAGCGCGGGCCGCGTGTGCGGCCCGCCACGGACAACGGCTTACGGCTGGGTGCGGGTGCCGTCCAGCCAGTTGGGGCCCTTGTTCTTCAGGAAGAACACGTACACCACCAGCGATACCGCGATGATCGCGGTGACATACCAGGCGAACTGGCCCACCCGATCGCTGCTCTTGGCCGCCTGGTACAGCAGGGGCGCGGTGCCGCCGAACAGCGAGTTGGCCATGGCATAGCCGAAGCCCACGCCCAGTGCACGCACGTGGGTGGGGAACAGCTCGGCCTTCACCACCGCGTTGATCGAGGTGTAGCCGGTCAGGATCACAAAGCCGATCGCCAGGATCACGAAGGCCATCAGCGGATCCTGCTGCTGGGGCAGCGCCGTGATCAGGTAGTGGCTGTACAGCACACCGCCTACGCCGAAGAACACCAGCAGGCTTTTGCGGCCGACGATGTCGGACAACCAGCCGCCAATGGGCTGCAGCACCATCAGGAAGGTCAGTACGCCCAGGTTGATCAGCGTACCGGTCATCACGTCGGTGCCGGCGAAGGCGCTCTGGATCATCTTCGGCCCGTTCACCGAGTAGGTGTAGAAGGCCACGGTGCCACCGGCGGTGATCAGGAAGCACAGCAGCAGCGGACGCCACTGGTGCACGAACAGCTCGTACATCGAGCCGGACGCCTTGGCCCGCCCTTCCTTGGCCGCTTCGATGGAATCCTCGCCCAGCGATTCGTCCATGCTGCGGCGCAGCCAGAACACCACGATGGCGGCGATGCCGCCGATGCCGAAGGCGATGCGCCAGCCCCATTCGGAAATCTGCGGCTTGTCCCAGAAGGTGAGCATGCCCAGCAGGGTCAGCTGCGCCAGGACGTGGCCGCCCACCAGGGTGACGTAGTGGAACGAAGACAGGAACCCGCGCCGGCCGGGAATGGCCGCCTCGGACATGTAGGTGGCGCTGGTGCCGTATTCACCGCCGGTGGCAAAGCCCTGCAGCAGGCGCGCGAACAGCAGGATCACCGCCGCCCAGATGCCGATCTGCGAGGCGGTGGGGGTGATCGCGATGAGGAACGAACAGCCGGCCATCACCGTGACCGAGACCGTCAGCGCCAGGCGCCGGCCGTAGCGGTCGGCGAAGCGGCCGAAGTACCAGGCGCCGATGGGGCGCATCAGGAAGGTGGCGGCGAAGATCGCCCAGACGTACATCGTGGAGTTCTTGTCGGCGGCCGAGAAGAACTGCGATTCGAAATACACCGCGAACACGGAGTAGACGTAGACGTCATACCACTCGACGAGATTGCCGGCCGAGCCTTTGAGGGTGTTGGAGATCGAGCGCCGCAGCGCGGCCCGCTCGGGGTGTGCCACGGCGGCGGGGGAGGGAGTACTCATGCAGGGAGGGTGTCCTGGCTGGGAAACGATGGTGCGTCACCCTTGTTACCCTACCGCACGTCAACGACAGGTGCCCGACACCGGCGCCCCGGCAGGCCAAAGCAGACACAGCTTGCCGTTTTACTTCGTGAACCGGGCAGCGCAGTGGCCTAGAATCCGGGTTCCCCCGGATGGTGGTGTGCCATGTCTTCGCCCGAACCCTCAGCGGCTGCTCCCCGGAGCGGCCTTGTCGTACTGGCCCTGTTGCTGGTGTACGTGGTCTGGGGGTCCACCTACCTGGGTATCCGGCTGGCGCTGGAGGGCGGCGCCCTGCCGCTGACGATGGTGTCCGGTGCCCGGTTCATCATCGCCGGTTCGCTGATGTACGCGGTGCTGCGCTGGCGCGGGATGGCCGCGCCGACCCGCCGCCAGTGGCGCAACCTGGCGATCATGGGCCTGACCATGCTGGTGCTGGGCAACGGCATGGTGGTGCTGGCCGAGCGCACGGTGTCGTCGGGCCTGGCCGCCACGGCGGTGGCCTCGGTGCCGTTGTGGATGGCGCTGTTCGGGGCGATGCGCGGTACCCATGCCAGCCGCGGCGAGTGGCTGGGCATTGCGATCGGGTTCCTTGGCGTGGTCTGGCTCAACGCCGGCAGCAGCCTGACGGCCTCGCCGCAGGGGCTGATCCTGCTGCTGATCGCGCCGATCGGCTGGGCCTTCGGTTCGGTCTGGGCGCGCGGGCTGGACCTGCCCAACCCGTTCATGACGGCCGCGGGGCAGATGCTGTGCGGCGGGGTGATGCTGGTGGCGCTGGGCGTGGCCACGGGCGAGCGGCCGACGACGTGGCCGAGCATCAACGGTCTGTTGGCGGTGGCCTACCTGTGCATGTTCGGTTCGATCGTGGCGTTCACGGCCTATGTGTGGCTGCTGCACAACGTGCGCCCGGCCCTGGCGGCCAGCTATGCGTATGTGAATCCGGTGATCGCGGTGATGCTGGGCGCGTTGATCGGCCACGAGCGTTTTGGGCTGCATGACATCGCGGCGATGGTGGTGATTCTGGTCGGCGTGCTGGTGCTGACGCTGGCCCGGACGCGCGCGAAATGAGCGCCCTGCCGCAGCACAGTCTGCAGGAGCAACGGCGCGGTCTGGCGATCACGGCGTTTACGTTCACGCTGTGGGGGTTGGTGCCGGTCTACTGGCACCTGCTGCAGGCGGTGCCGTCGCAGCAGATCATCGCGCACCGGATCATCTGGAGCACGGTGCTGGTGGTGGCCTGGCTGCTGCTGAGCGCGGGGACGGGCTGGTGGAAGCAGATTGCGGCGCAGAAGCGGGCGCTGCCGACGCTGGCGCTGAGCAGCGTGGCCATTGCGTTCAACTGGGGGCTGTACATCTGGGCGATCAATGCGGGGCACGTGATCGAGACGAGCCTGGGGTACTTCATCAATCCGCTGGTGAGCGTGGTGCTGGGGGTGGTGGTGCTGAAGGAGCGGCTGCGCGGGTTGCAGTGGCTGGCGGTGGGCTGCGCGGCGTTGGGGGTGGCGTGGCTGACCTACGATGCGGGCACGCCGCCGTGGATTGCGTTGGGGCTGGCGTGTTCGTTCGGGCTGTATGGGTTGTTGCGGAAGCTGATTTCGGTGGACCCGGTGGCGGGGTTGGGGGTGGAGAGTCTGTATCTGTTCCTGCCGGCGATCGGGTTTGCGGTGTGGAGCGAGAACGGGCACGGCGGCGGGTTCTTCAGTGGCTGGGGCTGGAAGAACGATGCGCTGCTGATTCTGGGCGGTGCGGTGACGGCGCTGCCGTTGATCGGGTTTGCCTACGGGGTGAAGCGGATTCCGCTGTCGCTGGTGGGGATTCTGCAGTACATCGCGCCGAGCCTGGGGTTGTTGCTGGGGGTGTTCTTCTTCCGCGAGCCGTTTGATACGGCAAAGGCGATCGGGTTTGCGGCGATCTGGACCGGGCTGTTGCTGTTTATCGGTGACAGTTTGTGGCGGTCGCGGCGGGGGTAAGGTTTTTTTTTTTGAAGCTTGAAGAGCGCAAAGCGCAGAGCGCAAAGCGCAAAGCGCAAAGCGCAAAGCGCAAAGCGCAAAGC
>NZ_QAIW01000069.1:0-1811 GCF_003061285.1 Stenotrophomonas sp. HMWF003
TCATCACGCGGATCAGCACCGGAACCTCGCGCAGACGCGAGGGCTGGGCCTGGTCGCGGGCGATGGGGACCTCGGTGTCCATGCGCAGGCTGAGCACACGCGACGGTTCGGGTTGGGAAAGCAGTTGGCGCAGCACCGCGTCATCGGCGTGGCTGGCGGTGCGGCCCCCACTCCAGAACGCATCGGCGGCGGCGTGGTCGCCGCGCGCGAGTGCATTGAGGTAGTGGCGCACCACGATGCCTTCATCCTCGGCCCCGGCTGCCACAGCACTCAGCGGCGCGGGCGCGAGCGGAGCGACGGTGGCGGCATCGGTGCTGTCGGCCGCTTCGGCACCCGCGGTCCCGGACGCTGCCGTCGCGGCAGCGCCAGGCGCATCGGCGGCGGGGTGACGCTCGCAGGAGCAACCGCCCAGCAGCAGCGGCAACAGGATCACGGCACGACGCATGCGGGCACTCTCCCCAGGTGAAGGAGGGCAGAGTGTAGCGGTCGGGTGGCGCGCTCAGGGCGCCTGCTGGATCGCCTGCAGGGCCGTGAGCACTTCGCCGAGCTGCGGCTGCAGGACGCTCAACGGGTGGCCCGGTTCGTGCGCGTGCCGCTGGGCCAGGTCGTGCAGCAGCTGGGTGGCCACGATGGCGGCGGCGCGCTCGTCGCCGCTCAGGCCGGTCTGGCGCCGTGCGATTTCCATCAGGCGCATCCAGTCCTGCTGCGCGCGATGTTCCAGTTCGATCGTGCAGCGTCCGCTGCACTGCAACCCGTCCTTCTCGATCGGGGTAACGGTAATGCGATAGCGCTGGGAGGGGCTGGTCATGGCGGCTGGCGTTGGGGGGACGAAACCACCATAGGCGTGCCGGCGGCCGGGGGCGACGGGCGCGGCCGCACGCAGTGTTCCACCGCGCGCGTTCCACGCTGGTGCTGTCGGCCGGAGATGGCCGTGGGTGCAGCGTTTCCGCGCGATGCGGGCGCGTCTCCCCCAATTGGCAACGCTGTGTTTCGCAACCCCTGTGGTCGAGAGTCGGCGGGCGGCCCCAAAAAGAACGGGACGGCCAAGGCCGTCCCGTCCGGGTGCTGCAGGAAACGCGCTGGTTACAGCGCAGCGTCCTTGAGCTTCTTGAGCGGACGCACCTTCAGCTTGGTGGAAGCCGGCTTGGCGGCAAACCACTGCTCTTCCTTGGTGAACGGATTGATCCCCTTGCGCTTCGGCTTGGCCGCAACGCTGACGGTGGTGATCTTCAGCAGGCCCGGCAGGGTGAAGCTGCCCGCGCCCTTCTTGTGCACCGAAGCGGCGACGGCGCCTTCCAGCGAGGCGAGCACGGCGCGCACGTCCTTGGCGACAACGCCGGACGTTTCAACGATGTGTGCAACCAGACCAGACTTGCTCAGTACGTCCTTGATCGGCTTGGGAGCGGCCGGCTTGGCGGCTGCCTTGGTAGCGACTTTCTTTACTGCCTTCTTCGGGGCAGCCTTCTTAGCGGTCTTTGCCATGGTTTCCTGTTCCGTGAACGGTTGGTTGTTTGGTCGCGCCGAACCCGGTCGGCAAGCGAAATGTAGGCCAACCAGGCGGCGCCGCCAATAGGCAATCGCATAAAAGTTCGCGATTTCCTGCCTGCCGGTTACTGCAGTGCATCAGCACATGCCCGAAAAACAGGGCGGACGATCGCCCCGGTGGTCTCGGCCAGGAGCGACGGAATGCCCGTCGGTTTGCCCCAAACCCCTTGAAAACAGCGGTTTTCTCGCCGCCATGCGGCACGGCGGCCGGGCCCGGGTGAGCGCCTGCGACGGGCGCGGCCGCCGGACCGACGCCGTGCTAACGC
>NZ_QAIW01000069.1:1821-2348 GCF_003061285.1 Stenotrophomonas sp. HMWF003
GCCATTCATCCGCAGGAGACACACCGATGGGTATTTCGCGTCATGCCACCGCGCACTGGGAAGGTGACCTCAAGACAGGCAAGGGACAATTGAGCACGCCGCAGAGCGGCCTGCTGGACAAGACCCGCTATGCCTTCAGCAGCCGCTTTGGCGATGAGAAGGGCACCAACCCGGAAGAACTGATCGCCGCCGCGCACGCCGGCTGCTTCACCATGGCGCTGTCGGCCAAGCTCACCGAGGCCGGGTTCGTGCCGACCTCGCTGGACACCGAAGCCAAGGTGGACCTTTCCATGGAAGGCGGTCCGCAGCTGTCGCAGATCACCTTGAAGGTGAAGGCCGTGGTGCCCAACATCGACGCCACCCAGTTCCGGGCGATCGCCGATGACGCCAAGCAGAACTGCCCGGTGTCCAAGGCGCTGAGCGCAGTGCCGATCAGCCTGGAAGCCGAGCTGGCGTAACGCCCTGCGGCTGCTTCAGGGGGTGCCGGCCAATGGTCGGCACCCGCAGCGCGGCGGTACCTGTGGGGC
>NZ_QAIW01000006.1:0-2212 GCF_003061285.1 Stenotrophomonas sp. HMWF003
GCGCCGGCCCGGCCAGGCAGAGCCCCGCCAGTACCAGGCCGCGCAGCACGCGAAGAATGTTCACCGGGTTACTGCGCCGGGGCCTGCTGCGGCTGCGGCTGCGGCGCGGGGGCCGGGGCCGGGGCCTGCGAACCGAACTTGACCGCCGGCGGCTGGGAGATCTGCGCTTCGTTGTCCACGGTGAAGTTCGGCTTGACCTGGTAGCCAAAGATCTTGGCGGTGATCAGCTGCGGGAACTGGCGCAGGAAGGTGTTGTAGTCCTGCACCATCTGGATGTAGCGGCCACGCGCCACCGTGATCCGGTTCTCGGTGCCTTCCAGCTGCGCCTGCAGGTCGCGGAAGCCCTGGTCGGACTTGAGGTTCGGGTAGTTTTCGGTGACCACCAGCAGCCGCGACAGCGCGCCGCTCAGTTCGCCCTGGGCCTGCTGGAACTGCTTGAGCGATTCGGCATCGTCGGCGTTGACGTTGATCTGGCCCACCCGCGAACGCGCGTTGGTCACGTCGGTGAGCACCTGGCGTTCCTGGTTGGCATAGCCTTCCACGGTCTGCACCAGGTTGGGAATCAGGTCGGCGCGGCGCTTGTACTGGTTGAGCACCTCGGCCCAACCGGCCTTGACCTGCTCATCCTTCTGCTGGATGGCGTTGTAGCCGCAACCGGACAACAGGGCGGCCAGCGTGGCCAGCAACAACAGGCGGGAGAACGATCGCATGGCCGGCTCCGGATCTCGATGAACGGGACCCGGAGCATGCCACGTTTGCGGTCAAGCGGATGTGGGGGCCGGCGGGTTTGCCGGGCGCCCCACCTGCCGACCCGCGGTCGGCACCCTCCCCGTTACCAGTTGCCGGCGCCCGGCACGTTGTGCGCCACGGCGCGGCGGCGCATCAGCAGGTTCAGCCATTCCACCAGCACCGAGAAGCCCATGGCCGCATAGATGTAGGGCTTGGGCACGTGCACGCCCAGGCCGTCCAGGATCAGCACGGCACCGATCAGCAGGATGAAGGCCAGGGCCAGCATCTTCACGGTCGGGTTGGCGTCGATGAAGCGGCCCAGCGGGTTGGCCGCCAGCAGCATGACCGCCACCGACAGCAGGATCGCGGCCACCATCACCGGCACGTGGTCGGCGATGCCGACGGCGGTGATCACCGAGTCCAGCGAGAACACGATGTCGATCACCGCGATCTGCGCGATGACCATGCCGAACACGGCCGAGGCCTTGGTGGTGGTGGGGTCTTCGTCTTCGCCGCCGGTGATCAGCTCGCGGATTTCCATGCCGCCCTTGATGATCAGGAACAGGCCGCCGAGGATCAGCACCAGGTCGCGGATGGAAATGCCGATGCCGGCCACCGTGAACAGGTTGGCTTCCATGTGCGCCAGGTAGGCCAGCGATACCAGCAGCGCGATGCGGGTGATGCAGGCCACCGCGATGCCGAGCTTGCGCGCGAACGGGCGGCGCGCTTCGGGCAGCTTGCTCACGGCGATGGAGATGAACACCAGGTTGTCGATGCCGAGCACGATTTCCAGGGCGCTCAGCGTGAACAGGGTCAACCAGACGTTGGGGTCGGACAGCAACTCAAGAAACATGGACATGGATCCTTACAAGGGGGAATGCGCCGTGGGGGCAGCTCAGAAGAAGCGGGGCAGCAGGACCAGGCCCCAGCACAGCAGTACGTTCATCATCAGCACGAACACGGCCGCCGAGCCCATGTCCTTGGCGCGTCCGGCCAGTTCGTGGAATTCGGCGCCATAGCGTTCGATCACCGCTTCGATGGCCGAGTTGGCCAGTTCCATGGACAGCACCAGCAGCATCGAGCCGATCATCAGCGCGCGCTCGACCGGGGTCTGGCCCAGCCACAGCGCCAGCGGCGCCAGCACCACCAGCAGGTAGACCTCCAGGCGGAACGAGGACTCGTGCAGCCAGGCCGCCCGCAGGCCCTGCCAGGACCACACCGCCGCCTTGAAGATGCGCCGGGGGCCGCGCGGCATGTGCCCGATTTCGTCAGCCACGGGGGCACGCTCCATCACGCAGGGCGGGCCGGGACGCGGGGAACAGCACGCAGCAAGGGGTCATGGGCAGGGCTGAATGGGCAGGCAATCCGTCATTTTGCCACAAGCCCGTCGCACCTTCGTCGGCGGCGGCCGGGGCCGGGGCGCGCCAATGGCCGGTCCGGGTGCCGCAGCGCAGGGCTGAGCGGCCCCGCCACGGCGGGTAAA
>NZ_QAIW01000070.1:0-7947 GCF_003061285.1 Stenotrophomonas sp. HMWF003
CTGCGGCAGCGGGCGCGGCGGCTCCGGCTTCTGCTTGAGCACTGCGGCGGCACTGCTGGGGGTGGGGGCGACGATCTCTTCCAGCGGGACTTCCGGCGCACGCGGCGGCAGCAGGATCAGCTGGGTGCGCTCGGCCGGCGGTGGCGGCAGGTCAGCCGGCGAATAGGCCTGCGTCCAGAGCAGGGCCACGAAGAGGCCGACATGGGCCAGCACCGTGATGCCGGCCGCGAGGGCACGCGCATGGCGTTCGACGAACGCAGGCGGGCGGGGCGACCACGGCGGACCGACGAGCGGCTGGCCCGTGCGAAGGAGGGGGAACGGCATCGCCAAGTGCGCAAATGAGAAGTGTTCGCATTATCGCATTGTTGGGCCACCGGTGGGCGGACTTGGGCTACGGTGCCCGGAGGGGGCGTTGGGCCCACCCGGAGCGCCCGAACGCAGAACGCCGCGATCTCTCGCGGCGTTCCGGGTACCCAGCGTTGGGGTGCTGTCAGCCCAGCAGCTTGCGCACCTTGTTCAACGCGGTGATGAAGCGCTCGATCTCGTCGTGCGTGTTGTAGAACGCCAGCGACGCACGGCAGGTCGCCGCCACCCCGTAGTACTGCAGCAGCGGGTGCGCGCAATGCTGGCCCGACCGCACCGCCACGCCCTCCAGGTCCAGCAGGGTGGCCAGGTCGTGCGAGTGGGCGCCTTCGATCAGGAATGAGACCACCGCCGCCTTGTCCGGCGTGGTGCCGAAGATGCGCAGGCCGTCGATCTTGCCCAGCTCTTCGTTGAAGTGTGCCAGCAGCTCGGTTTCGCGGGTTTCCACGTGGTCCAGGCCAAGCGATTCGAGGTAGTCCACCGCCACGCCCAGACCGATGAAACCGGCGATGTTCGGGGTGCCGGCTTCGAACTTGTGCGGGGCATCGTTGAACACAGTGCCCTCGAAGCTCACTTCCTTGATCATCTCGCCGCCCCCGATGAACGGCGGCATCGCGTCGAGGTGCTCGCGGCGTGCCCACAGTGCGCCAGTGCCGGTGGGGCCGCACATCTTGTGGCCGGTGATGGCATAGAAGTCGCAACCGATCGCGGCCACGTCCACCTTGCGGTGCGGTACGGCCTGCGAGCCGTCCACCACGGTGATGATGCCGCGCTTGCGCGCTTCCCGGCAGATCTCGCGGACCGGGTTGACCGTGCCCAGCACGTTGGAGACGTGCGCCACGGCAAGCAGTTTGACCTCGGCGGTCATCGTACGGCGCAGGGCGTCCAGGTCGAGCGCGCCGTCGGGGGTGATCTCGGCCACGCGGATCGTGGCGCCGGTACGCTCGGCCACCAGCTGCCACGGCACGATGTTGGCATGGTGTTCCATGCGCGACACCAGGATCACGTCACCGGCCTTCAACCGCGGCAAGGCCCACGAGTACGCCACCAGGTTGAGCGCGAAGGTGGTGCCGCTGCACAGCACCAGTTCACTGGCACGCACGTTGAGGAAGCGCGCCAGCTTGCTGCGCGCGCCTTCGTAGGCATCGGTGGCCTCGGTGCCCAGCGCATGCACCGCGCGGCTCACGTTGGCGTTGTAGCGGCGGTAGAACTCATCCACCGCGCCAATGACCTGCACCGGCTTCTGGCCGGTGTTGGCATTGTCGAAGTACACCAGCGGCTTGCCGTGCACTTCGCGCATCAACAGCGGGAAGTCCAGGCGGACGCGGTCCCAGTCCGGGGCCACCGCGGTATCGGGCGCCGGGCGCGCGGTGGAGAGGTTCATGCCACGCCTGCCTGGGCCAGGGCGATGTCGAGCTGGCGGCGCAGTTGCTCGGTCAGGCGCGCATCCAGTGCGTTCAGCGGTTCATGGCAGAACGCCGCGCTGAGCAGCTGCTGGGCCTGGTCGGCGGCCAACCCGCGCGAGCGCAGGTAGAACAGGGCGTTGGCATCAAGCTGGCCGACGGTGGCACCGTGGGCCGCCTTCACTTCGTCGGCGTCGATCACCAGCGTGGGCTGGGTATCGATCTCGGCATCGGCCGACAGCAGCAGGTTCTTGTTGGACAGGTTGGCATCGGTGCCATCGGCGCCGGCGCGGATGTGGATGCCGCCATGGAACACCACGCGGCTGCGGTGGGCAGCCACGCCACGCCACAGCATCTGCGAGCTGGTGTCGCGCGCGATGTGCTCGATGCCCAGGCGGGTATCCACGTGGCGGCGGCCATTGCCCAGCAACACGCCGTTGGCGGTGAGCTGGGCGTTGTCGCCTTCCAGGCGCACGTTGAGCTCGTGGCGGCTCAATGCGGCGCCCAGTTCGAGGTCGATGCGGCGGTACTGCGCGTTGCGGGCGAGCACGGCGTCGGTGCGCAGCAGGGTGGTGGCGCGCCCGCTGTCGGCCTGCACGCGGGCGTGCGAGAGCACGGCGTCCTGGGCCAGGTGCACGTGCACCAGGGTGTTGCCCAGGTGCGCGGCATCGCCTACATGCAGGTGGTGTTCGACCACCCCGAGCGCGGCGCCGGCGCGCAGTTCGATCAGGTGGCGGTGGTGCCAGGCCAGGTCGGTCTCGCCGGCCACGCTGATGAAGACCAGCTGCAGCGGCAGTTCGACCTGTGCGCCGTCTTCCACGCGCACCACCACGCCTTCATCGGCGAGGGCGGCGTTGAGGCGGGCGAACACTTCGTCGCTGCGCTCGAAACGGCGGCCGAGAAAGCGCAGGGCTTCGTCGCCGGCGGCCAGCGCCGAGGACAGGGTCTGCAGCTGGATGCCGGCCGGCAGCGCGGCCACATCGCTCAGCGCCTGCGACGGACGGCCGTTGACGAACACCAGGCGCGGCGACGGAATGTCGGCCAGCAGCGCGGCATCGACGTCGGTGGCGGCCAGCGGCGCCGGGTGGAAACTGCGGCGTTCCAGCTGGCGCAGCGAGGTGTACTTCCAGGCTTCGGTACGCGGGCCGGGCAGGCCGGCCTGCAGGGCGGCGTCCAGTTCGGCGCGGCGCGCGTCGCTGCCGCAGAAGCCGCTGGCGAGGGAATCGAGCAGGGCGCTCATCAGACCGCTGCCTCCGGCACCACGCGGTCCTTCAGGAAGTGGTAGCCGTGGGCTTCCAGTTCCAGGGCCAGTTCCGGGCCGCCGCTCTGCACGATCTTGCCGTCGGCCAGCACGTGCACCACGTCCGGCTTGATGTAGTCGAGCAGGCGCTGGTAGTGGGTGATGACGATGAAGGAGCGGTCCGGCGAGCGCAGCGCGTTGACGCCGTCGGCCACGCTCTTGAGCGCGTCGATGTCCAGGCCCGAATCGGTTTCGTCCAGGATCGCCAGCTTGGGTTCAAGCACGGCCAGCTGGAAGATTTCGTTGCGCTTCTTCTCACCACCGGAGAAGCCTTCGTTGACGCCGCGATGCAGCAGTTCGTCCTTCAGGTGCAGCACGGCCAGCTTCTGGCGCACCAGCTTGAGGAACTGCATCGAATCCAGTTCGTCCTCGCCGCGCGCCTTGCGCTGGGCGTTGAGCGCGGCGCGCAGGAAGTAGGTGTTGTTGACGCCGGGGATTTCCACCGGGTACTGGAAGGCCAGGAACAGACCGGCGGCGGCGCGTTCTTCCGGCGCCAGCTCGAGCAGGTCCTTGCCTTCGAACTGCACAGTGCCTTCGCTCACGTCATAGCCGTCGCGGCCGGCCAGCACGTTGCCCAGGGTGGACTTGCCGGCGCCGTTGGGGCCCATGATGGCGTGCACCTGGCCGGGCTTCACGTCCAGCGAGAGGCCCTTGAGGATTTCCTTGTCGCCGATGCGGGCGTGGAGGTTGTCGATCTTCAGCATGATACGAATCCGGTGTAGAGCCACGCCATGCGTGGCTGAAAAATTCAAACGACGGCGGCTGTCGGGTTAACCCACAGACCCTTCCAGCGACACTTCCAGCAGCTTCTTGGCTTCCACCGCGAACTCCATCGGCAGCTCGCGGAACACCTGCTTGCAGAAGCCGTCGACGATCATCGACACCGCGTTTTCCTGGTCGATGCCGCGGGCGCGGCAATAGAACAGCTGGTCGTCGGAGATCTTGGAGGTGGTGGCCTCGTGCTCCACCGTCGCACTCGGGTTCTTGACCTCGATGTACGGGAAGGTGTGCGCGCCGGAGGTCTTGCCGATCAGCAGCGAGTCGCACTGGGTGTAGTTGCGCGCGCCGTCGGCGTTGCGGTCCACCTTGACCAGGCCACGGTAGGTGTTCTGGCCACGCCCGGCACTGATGCCCTTGCTGACGATCTTGCTCTTGGTGCGCTTGCCGATGTGGATCATCTTGGTGCCGGTGTCGGCCTGCTGGCGATGGTGGGTCAGCGCCACCGAGTGGAACTCGCCCACCGAGTCGTCGCCCAGCAGCACGCAGGACGGGTACTTCCAGGTGATCGCCGAGCCGGTTTCCACCTGGGTCCAGGTGACCTTGCTGCGCGCGCCCCGGCATTCGGCACGCTTGGTGACGAAGTTGTAGATGCCGCCCACGCCGTTCTCGTCGCCCGGGTACCAGTTCTGCACCGTGGAGTACTTGATCTCGGCATCTTCCAGCGCCACCAGCTCGACCACCGCGGCGTGCAGCTGGTTCTCATCGCGCATCGGCGCGGTGCAGCCTTCCAGGTAGGACACGTACGCCTTGTCCTCGCAGATGATCAGGGTGCGCTCGAACTGGCCGGTGTGGCCGGCATTGATGCGGAAGTACGTGCTCAGTTCCATCGGGCAACGCACGCCCTTGGGGATGAACACGAAGCTGCCGTCGGAGAACACCGCCGAATTCAACGCGGCAAAGTAGTTGTCGCCGACCGGCACCACGGTGCCCAGGTACTGTTTGACCAGCTCCGGGTGCTCCTTGATGGCTTCGGACATCGAGCAGAAGATCACGCCCTTCTCGGCCAGTTCCTTGCGGAAGGTGGTGCCCACCGAGACCGAATCGAACACCGCATCCACGGCCACGCCGGCCAGCTTGGCGCGCTCATGCAGCGGCACGCCCAGCTTGTCGTAGGTGTCCAGCAGTTCCTTGGGCACGTCGTCCAGCGAGGCGTACTTCGGGCCCTTCGGCGCGGAGTAGTAGCTCAGCGACTGCAGGTCGATCGGGGCGATCTGCAGCTTGGCCCAGTTCGGCATCGGCATGGTCAGGAAGTGGCGGTAGGCGTCCAGGCGCCACTGCGTCATCCATTCCGGCTCGTCCTTCTTGGCCGACAGGGCACGGATGGTGTCCTCGTCCAGGCCGGGCGGCAGCGAGTCCGATTCGATATCGGTGATGAAGCCGGCCGAATACTTGCGGCCAAGCTGCTCGTGGATCTCGCGGTTGGGGGTATCGCCAGTGGCGACGGTGTCGAGGATATCGGTGGCCATGGGGGCTGCCTGTGGATCAGGAGACGACATCGGCCGCGATCACGCGGCGCGAAGCATCAACAAGGGGAAGAGGGGGCAGGATCTGCGCCAGGCTGACCGCGCGCAGTGCTTCGGACACCACGTCGTTGATCAGCCGCCAGCTGCTGCGGGCGCCGCATTGCATCTCACGCCCGCACTGACTGTGCTCGTGGGCGCACTCGGTCAGGCCCAGCGGGCCCTCCATGGCTTCCACGATCTCGAACAGGGTGATCTGCTCGGCCGGGCGGGTCAGGCGGTAACCGCCACGCACGCCGCGCAGGCCTTCAACCAGCCCGGCCTGGGCCAGCGGCTTGAGCAGCTTGCTGACGGTGGGCGGTTCAAGGC
The DNA here is from genome assembly GCF_003061285.1 of Stenotrophomonas sp. HMWF003. Taxonomy (NCBI): domain Bacteria; kingdom Pseudomonadati; phylum Pseudomonadota; class Gammaproteobacteria; order Lysobacterales; family Lysobacteraceae; genus Stenotrophomonas; species Stenotrophomonas sp. HMWF003. Next base: position 5,676 of record NZ_QAIW01000070.1, read on the forward strand.
TGGCGAACTCGGCCAGTTCGGTCGCACTGAGCACTTCGCCCGGGCGGGCGGCGAGCACGGTCAGCACGACGGTGGCGTAATCGGTGAGTTTGGTGACGCGGAGCATGGGGAGGGTGAAATCGTAAAGCGGACTGAAATTGTACGCTTTTCTCCGCGGGCATCCAACCCACCCCGTTCAGGGGCGATCCCGGGGGATGCTGCAGGGGCTTGGCATCGCGTGGCTTTGGCAATCACAAAGATTAAGCGAGAATCGTTGCCTACCTTCCGCAACGGCCAGCCACATGCCCAAGAAGATCCAAGCCCGCAAGTCCTCCATCCACGGCAACGGCGTATTCGCGCTGGCGCCGATCAAGCAGGGCGAGCGGGTCATCCAGTACAAGGGGTTGCTGCGCAGCCACGCCGACGTGGATGCCGATGATACCGGGGATGTCGAGAGCGGGCACACCTTCCTGTTCACCCTGAATGACGATTACGTCATCGATGCCAACTACAAGGGCAACGACGCGCGCTGGTTGAACCACAGCTGCGACCCGAACTGCGAGGCGGTGATCGAGGAAGCCGAGGGCGACAACCGCCGCGACGACAAGGTGTTCATCGAGGCGATCAAGGACATCAAGCCGGGCGACGAGCTGACCTACAACTACGGCATCACCCTGGCCGAGCGCCACACCGCGCGCCTGAAGAAGATCTGGGAGTGCCGCTGCGGGTCGAAGAAGTGCACCGGGACGATGCTGCAGCCCAAGCGCTGATCCGGTTGCGTGCACGGGGTGCCGGTGGCTGCCGGCACTGCCCACGCGCCCTGCACATGCTGGTCACTGCTGCCCAATGCGCGGCGCGGCAGACTGAAGGCTCCTTTCTACCGGAGCCTTTCCATGGCACACGCACTCAACGGCAAGCAGGTGGCGATCCTGGCCACCGACGGTTTTGAACAGTCCGAACTGCAGGAGCCCAAGCGCCTGCTGGAAACGTGGGGCGCCACGGTGACGGTGATCGCCCCCGGCGATGCCAGCCAGATCCGCGGCTGGAAGGGCAAGGACTGGGGCGAATCGGTGGCGGTGGATCAGGCGCTGGCGGCGGCCAAGCCCGATGCGTACCACGCGCTGGTGCTGCCCGGTGGGGTGATCAACCCCGACAAACTGCGTATCGACGCGCAGGCTGTGGACTTCATCAAGGCATTTGGCGCCTCCGGCAAGCCGGTCGCGGCGATCTGCCATGGGCCGTGGCTGCTGGTGGAATCGGGGCTGGCAAAGGGCCGCGCGGTGACGTCGTGGCCGTCGCTGAAAACCGACCTGAGCAACGCAGGCGCGAAGTGGCGCGATGAAGAAGTGGTGGTGGACGGCAACCTGATCACCAGCCGCAAGCCGGATGACATTCCGGCGTTCGCCGACGCGGTGGCCAAGGCGTTGGCAGGTTGATCCTGGCGGGTACCGACGTGGGGCGTACCGACCAACGGCCGGTACGCCCTTGCATCATTTGCCCAGCATGCCCGCCGGAACCAGCTTGCCCAGGTCCTGGTTGAAGGTCACCACCAGCTTGCCGTTCTCCACCTGCGCCGATTGCACCTGCAGCGCGCCGAGCACGCTGGCCACGGTGGGGTCGATCTTGTAGATCGGCTCGCGCCGCGCATAGTCGGTCAGCCAGGCATTGAGCAGGCTGCGCGTGCGCGAATCCAGGCGTCCACCGTTGTTGGCCGGGGTGAAGTCGTCCACGGTCGGCTGGTCCAGGTGGAAGCCCTGGGTCTGTGCGTCGTAGCGCAGGCCACTGCTCAACTTCACCTTTCCCAGCGCGGCCGGCGCGCTGCCGGCGGTGGCCATGGCGATATCGAACCCCAGATCCAGGCGGTTGCCCTGTGGCAGGGCCAGTTGCGGATGGCTCATGGTCATGGCGATCAGCCCGCCGAGCGCATCCTGGGTGCGCGGGAAGCTGCCGTCCAGGTACTGCTGCACGTCGCTGGCGCCCACCGACAGCTGGCGGCCGGACACGCTGGGTGCGGCCTGCGCACCGACGGCGGCGGCGATCAGCACGGTGCATGCGGCGATGCGGGACAACAGCGGGCGTGCGTTCATGGGGGCGGGCCGTAGCGAAGGGGGAGGCGCCAACGATAGCGCTTCCGGCTGAATCCAGCTTGGATGCCGTGCCGCCGCTGCACGGTGATTGCCGGGCGGTCAGTCCAGCACGGGCTGCAGCGACGCGCCGTGGATTTCCCAGCCGCTTGCGTCGGGGCGTGGCTGCAGGCGATACCCGCCTTGGTACCGCAGGGGGCCATCGGCGG
>NZ_QAIW01000071.1:0-6467 GCF_003061285.1 Stenotrophomonas sp. HMWF003
GCTTCGACCCTTTCGCGGTTGTGGTCCACGGTCTGGCGCTGCTGTGCGACGGCACTGTCCAGGCGGTCCAGGAACGCGCGCCGGTTGAGCAGCTGGGCCGGGCTGGTGGCCGCCATCTGCGCGTTGGCGTACTCGTCGGCGTAACGGCGCAGCTCGTCCAGGCGCGACAGGTGGGTGTCGAGCGTGCGCTGGCGTTCGGCCAGGTCACGGGCGACCTCGTCTTCGTGGTCCTGGGCTCGCTTGAGCAGGGGATCGAAACGCTTGGACTGGATCATGGCTTAGCTCTCAGGTTCCACCAGGCGCTTGAGTGCGGCCTGGCTGTGCGGCAGGTCGGCGGCCTTGCCGACGTCCTGGCCGAGGAATTCGGCGATGTCCGACCAGCGCTCCAGCGCTTCGTCGGTGGCCGGATCGTTGCCGCGCTGGTAGGCGCCGATCGCGATCAGGTCGCGGTTGGACGAGTACGCCGAGACCAGCCGCTTGAGCTTGCGGATGCGCAGGCGCCACGGTTCGTCGGCAATTTCAGTGACCACGCGGCTGACCGACGATTCGACGTCGATGGCCGGGTACAGGCCGCTGTCGGCGACCCGGCGCGACAGCAGGATGTGGCCGTCGAGAATCGCGCGGGCGGCGTCGGCGATGGGATCCTGCGGATCGTCGCCCTCGGTCAGCACGGTGTAGAAGGCGGTGATCGACCCCCGGCCCTTGGCCCCGTTGCCGGCGCGTTCTACCAGCGCCGGCAGCTTGGCGAACACCGACGGCGGGTAGCCGCGGGTGGTGGGCGGCTCGCCGACCGACAGGCCAATCTCACGCTGGGCCTGCGCGAAGCGGGTCAGCGAGTCCATCAGCAGCAGCACGTTCAGGCCCTGGTCGCGGAACCATTCGGCAATGGCGGTGGCGCGGTAGGCGCCGTGCAGGCGGGCCAGCGGCGGGCGGTCGGCCGGGCTGGCCACCACCACGGCGCGGCGCAGGCCTTCTTCGCCGAGGGTGCTTTCAACGAAGTCGCGCACTTCGCGGCCACGTTCACCGATCAGGCCCACCACGATCACGTCGGCGGCGGTGTAGCGGGTCATCATGCCGAGCAGGGTGGATTTACCCACGCCCGAGCCGGCGAACAGGCCGACACGCTGGCCACGGCCGATCGGCAGCAGCGCGTTGATCGCGCGCACGCCCACGTCCAGCGGCTGGGTGATCGGTTCGCGGGCAAGCGGATTGATCGACACCCCGGCCATGCTCACGGTGCCTTCGGCGCGGATCGGGCCCTTGCCGTCCAGCGGCACGCCATCGCTGTCGATGACCCGGCCAAGCAGGCCTTCGCCCACTTCCACGCCGCCGCGGCCCAGTACCGGCACCACCCGCGCGTTCGGCAGCAGGCCGTGCAGTTCGGCGCTGGGCATCAGGTAGGTGCGTTCGCCGGCAAAGCCGACCACTTCGGCATCCACCCAGCCGCCGTCGGCGACTTCCACCTTGCAGCTGGCGCCCATCGGCGATTCGCAGCCCACCGCTTCCAGGGTGAGCCCGACCGCGCGGCGCAGCACGCCTTCGCGGATCAGGCCACGGCCGTGGTTGCCGTCGGGCTGGATGCTGTCCAGGCGCGCGGCCAGGCGCAGGTTGCGCGCGGGCGCCCACTCGGCGGCCGGGACGGGCAGGGGGTCGGTGTTCATGCACTGGCTCCGGATTTGCGCAGCACCGCATCCAGCGCGCCACGCAGGCGGGCTTCCAGGGTGCCGTCGATGCGCACCGCTTCGGCGTGCACGCGCAGGTCGCCGCGGCTCAGGCTGACGTCGGGGGTGAGGCGCTGGGTGGGCGACAGCTGCAGCAGCGGGGTGAGCGCGGCGATGTCGTCCGGATGCAGGCGCACTTCGACCTCGCGGTTGGCGCCGCCGACCGCGTCGACGGCCTCGCCCACCAGCTGCGCGAGCAGCGCCGGGTCGGCCTGGTACGCACGCCCGACCAGGGTGCCGGCGATGCGCACCGCCAGCTCGCCGAGCGCGGCCACCACTTCATTCTCCAGCCGCACCAGCGGCCGGCTGAAGTTGTCCAGGATGCCTTCGATCTGCGCGACCAGGCGGCGCACTTCGGCCTGGCCCTGCGCCTGGCCGTCGGCATGGCCGCGGTCGAAGCCGTCTTTCTCGGCGGCGTCCTGGATCTGCTGGATTTCCTCCAGCGTGGGCAGCTGCAGCAGCGGTTCCGGTTCGTGCTCCGGGTCCGGTTCGGTGAGTTCGAAACTCTCCTCCACCGGTGCCGGTTCGGGCACCGCCAGCAGGTCCGGGGCAAGCCAGCGCACGGCGTTGTTCACAGCATCGCCTCCGCGTTGCCACCAATGGTGACGGTGCCTTCATCGGCCATGCGCTTGACGATGGCGAGGATCTCGCGCTGCGCCACTTCCACGTCGGACAGGCGCACCGGACCGCGTGCCTCCATGTCTTCGAGCAGGATCTCGGCGGCGCGCTGGGACATGTTGCGGGTGATCTTGTCGCGCACCTTGATGTCCGCGCCGCGCAGGGCCAGGCCCAGGCGTTCGCCGCTGACTTCGCGCAGCACCAGCTGCAGTTCGCGGTCGTCCAGGTCCACCAGGTCGTCGAACACGAACATCAGGTCCTGGATGCGCCCGCTCAGCGGGGCGTCGATGCGGGCGATCTCGCCCAGGATCGCCTGGTCCTGGCCGCTGTCCATGAAGTTCAGGATGTTGGCCGCGCACTGCACGCCGCCGATGTTGGACGACTTCAGGTTCTGGTTGCCGGCGAACTGGCGCTCCATGATTTCATTGAGCTCGTTCAGCGCGTTCGGCGGAATGCCGTCCAGGGTGGCGATGCGCAGCAGCACGTCCACCCGGGTACGCTCGGGCAGCAGCTTGAGCGCGTCGGCGGCCTGGTCGGTTTCCAGGTGGGCCATCACGATGGCAATGATCTGCGGGTGTTCGTTGCGGACCAGGTCGGCCACCGCACGCGGGTCCATCCACTTCAGCGCGTCCAGGCCGGTGGTGTTGCGGCCGAGCAGGATGCGGTCGATCAGGTTGCCGGCCTTCTCGCTGCCCAGCGCCTGCACCAGCATGTTGCGGATGTAGTCGTCCGAGCCCACGCCCAGCGAGGTCTTGGAACCCAGTTCGGAACTGAACTGGTCCATCACCCCTTCGACCTGGGCACGGGTGATGTCGGTCATGGTGGCCATGGCGATGCCGATCTTCTGCACCTCCTTGGGCTCCATGTGGCGCAGCACTTCAGCTGCGTCCAGTTCACCCAGCGACAGCAGCAGCACGGCGGCGCGTTGTACGCCGCTCAGCGGCGCAGTGGTGGCGTCAGTCATTGGCCACCCACCCCTTGACCACCTGGGCCACACGCTTGGAATCGGTCTTTACAGCTTCACGCGCCATGCGCAGTCGTTCCTCGTAGGAGTCCACCGGCAGCGCCAGGGTTTCATGTCCGGCCGCGTTCAGGCGTTCGCTGCCCAGCGCGGGCAGGCCTTCGCCATCGTCGACCAGCTGTACATCGGCACTGTGCGGTTCCAGTGCCTCGTCGCTGTCTTTCTTGTTCTGGCCGGTGATCGAGCGCAGCGCCGGGCGCAGTACGCCGAACACCAGCGCCAGCACCACGATCGCGCCGAGCAGCAGCCTGAGGGCGTCCTGCACCTGCGGCAGTTCCCACCACTTGGGGCCTTCGACCGGAGCGACTTCACGCACGAACGGGGCATTCATCACCGACACGGTGTCGCCGCGTTCGGCATCGAAGCCGACCGCCTGCTTGACCAGGGCTTCAACCCGGGTCAGTTCGGCCGCCGACAGGGCCTGCTCGGTGGTCTTGCCGTTGGCGCCGGCACGCGGCACGTTGTCCACCAGCACCGCCACCGACACGCGCTTGATGCGCCCAGCCGGCTGACGGGTGTGCTGCAGCGTGCGGTCCAGCTCGTAGTTGCGGGTGGCGTTCTTGGAGGTTTCGGTCGGCGCGGCGGCGGTGGCCGGCGCGGCGGCCGGGCCGGGGGGCGTATTGCTGGCCGCACCGGGCACGCCCTGCGGGCCGGGCACGTTGCTGCTGTTCTCGCTCATCTGCTCGCTGCGCAGCTTCTGCGGCTCGCCGTTGTACAGCTCACGGGCTTCTTCGATGACCGAGAAGTCCATGTCCACGCTGGTTTCCGGATTGACCCGGCCCGGACCGGTCATCGGTTCCAGCAGTTCGCGGATGCGCTGGTTGAACGAGGTTTCCTGGCGGCGCACCTGTTCGAACTGCGCGGCATTCATCGCCGCATCGCTGTTGGGGTCGGACACGCTGAGCATGCGCCCGCTCTGGTCCACCACGGTGACGCGTTCGGGAGTCAGGTCGGGAATGCTGGCGGCCACCATGTGCACGATGGCATCGATCTGGCCGCGTTCCAGCTGCTGGCCACCGCGCAGTTCCAGCACCACCGAGGCACTGGCCACGTCACGCTGGCGGGTGAAGGCGCTGGGCTTGGGAATGGCCAGGTGCACGCGCGAATCGCGCACCGGGCGCAGCGTGTTGATGGTGCGCGACAGCTCGGTTTCCAGCGAATGCTGGTAGCGGGCGTTTTCCATGAACTGGCTGACGCCGAAGCCCGGATCGCGTTCCATCAGCTCGAAGCCGAGCCTGCCGCTGTCGGTCAGGCCCGAGCCGGCCAGCTTCAGGCGGGCGTCGTGCAGGTTCTTTTCCGGCACGGTGATGCCACCGGTGGCCGGGTCCAGCTCGAACGGAATCTGCGCAGCGCGCAGCAGGTCGGTGGCTTCGGCGGTGGCCTTCTGGTCCAGGCCGGTGTACAGCGGCACCATGCCCGGCTTCTGCGACCAGAAGAACACGAACAGACCTGCCGCCACGGCCACGGCGATCATCGCCATCAGTCCGAGCCGACGGGTGATCTGCAGGCTTTGCAGCCGGTCGAACCACTGGCCCGCCTTTTCGGCGTTCAGGGATTCCTTGGAGAGCGACAGGGCCATGCGTTTCTATCCTTACAGCGGCATGTTCATCACGTCCTGGTAAGCCTGGACGAGACGGTTACGGACTTCCACGGTGGCGCGGAAGGCGATCTGGGACTGCTGCGAGGCGACCATCACCTTGGCAAGGTCGGCACCGGGTTCGCCCAGTTCGAAGGCCTTGGCCAGGGCGCCGGATTTCTGCTGGGCATCGTTGACGCCGGCAATGGCGCCACGCAGGGTTTCGGTGAAGCTCGGGCCCTGCACTTCCTGGGGAGACACAAGGCCCTGGATGGCATTGTTCTTCGGCGCCTCCGTCAGCGGGCTGACGGCGGACTGCCCCATCTGGGTCTGGAAGGAGCGGATCTGGGAAAGGACGGAGGTGACGGAGTGCGACATCTGGAACGTTCCGAAGCTGGGATGGGGTTTCGAGTGAATACGTTGCAAGTGGCGTGCCGAAACCGTTTATCGGTTCAGTTTTGTTGGTGGCACAAGGGTTTGCGTGTTCACGGGGTGACGGCGGGCGAGGCGGCCGGCGGGGCCGCGCGACGGAATGTTGCTGCGGCGGTGTGACGCGGCGCGCGTGCCGGAGCGCCGGCGTCGGAAAACCGGCGGGGTGTTGTGCAGCCACCCGTGGGGTGGCTCTACCGTCGTGCAGCCACCCATGGGGTGGCTCTACAGGGCGGGGTCTGGGTTGTGCAGCCACCCGTGGGGTGGCTCTACCGTTGTCGTGCGGGCGCCCTTGGGGCGGTATCGGGGTAGAGCCACCCCATGGGTGGCTGCGCTTGTCAGGGCGTCAGCGTCCAGCGGCCGCTGTTCTGGCGGCGGGCCGGGGCGATCGGGCCGGCGTGCTGGGTGAAGACGAACATGCCTTCGTTGTCGGTGAGGCAGGTGAGCAGCAGGGTGTATGCGGCGGTACCGCCCGGGAAGGCTTCGCGCATCCGGATTTCACCGAGGTGCGGGGCATGGCGCTGGTAGCGGTAGCTACCCTGTACGTGGACCGGGGTGCCGAGGATGTCGAGCACGTACTGGTCGGCCGCGAAGGACACCTGCACCATCCGCCCGGCGTTCGGATTGTCGGGGCGATAGAGCGGATCGGCGACGTTGATGAACTGACGCGCGTCGAGCGTGACGGGCAGGGTGCAGGCAGGGCTGGCCAGGGCGGTGGCGGGCAGCAGGCCCAGGCTGAGCAGCATGGGGAACAGGCGCATCGGATGACCTCCAGCGGGATGTGTCTTCGATGCTAGTCAGCGCCTGGCGTGTGTCTGTAGGAAAACGTGCAATCGCAGGGCAGGCCAATGCCGGTTCGGGCCGCCACAACGACAAAGCCCGGGGCAGGCCCGGGCTTCTGCGTCATTCAAGAGGCGGTCGAATCAACCGGCCAGTTGCTCCTGGTCGCGCTCGATACCGTACTTGCGCAGCTTTTCCACCAGGGTGGTGCGGCGCAGGCCAAGCAGCTGGGCGGCGTGGGCGACCACGCCCTGGGTGCGTTCCAGAGCTTCGTTGATGAGGTTCAACTCGATGTTGGCCATGTGGTTGCGCAGGTCCAGGC
>NZ_QAIW01000072.1:0-6265 GCF_003061285.1 Stenotrophomonas sp. HMWF003
GCGCCTGGCCAAGCTCAACCTTCCCGACCGCCAGGTACCGATCCGGGTGGGCTTTGCCGAGGCCACGCTGGCCAACCCGGCGCTGATCGGGCAGCTGCGCGTGCCCGGCCGCAACGGGCCGGTGCCGCTGGCGGCGGTGGCCGACATCCAGCAGGGCAGCGGGCCGTCGCAGATCTCGCGGTACCAGCGCCAGCGCAACGTTACCCTCACCGCCGAACTCAACGGCCGCCCGCTGGGCGAGGTGATGACCGAGGTGCAGGCGCTGCCCAGCGTGAAGCAGCTGCCGCCGGGGGTGAGTTTCCTCAACACCGGCGATGCCGAGGTCTTCGTCGAACTGTTCATCGGCTTCATGCTGGCGATGGCCGCCGGGTTGATCTGCATCTACATGGTGCTGTTGCTGCTGTTCAACCATGCGCTGATGCCGGTCACCATCCTGGCCGCGGTGCCGCTGTGTGCCGGTGGTGCGTTCGGCGCGCTGCTGATCACCCAGAACATGCTGTCGCTGCCGGCGCTGATCGGCTTGTTGATGCTGATCGGCATCGCCACCAAGAACTCGATCCTGCTGGTGGACTATGCGGTGATCGCCGAAGACGAGCATGGCATGAGCCAGCACGATGCGCTGATCGATGCGTGTCGCAAGCGTGCCCAGCCGATCATCATGACCACCCTGGCGATGGGCGCCGGCATGATGCCGATCGCGCTGGGTTTTGCCGGCGATTCCAGCTTCCGCGCACCGATGGCCATTGCGGTCATCGGCGGCCTGATCACCTCCACGCTGCTCAGCCTGATCGTGATCCCGGCCGCGTTCACGGTGATGGACGACCTGGGCGAATGGCTGTCGCGTAAGTTCCGTCGCCGCTCGACGCACGCGGTGGCCGGGCACGCGGAGTAGAGCCACCCCATGGGTGGCTGCGCGGTCCGCTTCGATCACCCCGGTCATGCCGATGCAGCCCAGGCGAGTAAGCGCGCGCCACCGCTCGCGGTGGCATGAGCAGGATGTGTGGGTGGCATGCGGAAATGCCGTGGCGGGCGCAGCGCGCTCGTCCGTGCGGCGCCGCTACACTGGGTGCACGCCCTGACCGGTTATTCGTTCGCCATGCATCTGCGTACCTTCGCCCCCTTGCTGATGTGTTTCGCGCTCGCGGCCTGTGCGCATGCGCCGGTCGCGAATGCACCGGTGACGGGCGTCGGCCCACTGGCGGCCGATGCCGTGGCCACGGTGGATACCGCGGTGTTCGCACGCGGCAGCTTCACCGCTGCCGACGGCACGGTGCTTCCCTACCGCATCCTGCCGCCGCGCCACGTGCGGGCGGGCCAGCGCTACCCCCTGGTACTGCAGCTGCACGGCTCGGGTGGCATCGGCACCGACAACGCCGCACAGCTGGATCGCCTTGCCAGAAGCTGGGCGATGCCTGCCACGCGCGACCGCTACCCCGCGTACGTCCTGGTGCCGCAGTTCGCCGGGCGCAGCGCCCACTACGGCCCTGCCGCCGCAGACCAGACCGCCACGGCGGCACCGACCCTGCACGCGGCCCTGGCCTTGGTGCGGCACGTGGCGGCAACGCATCCGGTCGACACCTCGCGCATCTACGCCGTGGGCTTCTCGATGGGTGGCTCGGCGGCGTGGCTGTCGCCGACGCTGGCACCGGACCGGTTCGCGGCAATCGTGTCCATCGCCGGCATCGCCCCACCCGACAGTGCCGCGTCGGCGTACATCCAGGTGCCGGTGCTTGCGATGCATGGCGATGCCGACGAAGAGAACCCGATCACGGCCGACCGGCGTTTCGTGCGCGCGCTCCGCGCACGCGGTGGCCACGCCGTGCTGCGCGAGTACCACGGCCTGGCGCATCAACCCCCTGCCGACATCGTGCCCGGCACGTGGTGGCGCGACTGGTTGTTCCAGCAGAAACAAACGGCCCCGCACTAACTGCAAGCGCAATGTCATGGGGAAGTCACTGCGGGCACCAATACTCCGCCGGTCCTCCACTACCCCCGTCGACCCATGCGCGCTTCCGGCCACGCCCCTCGTGTTTCCCTGCTTGCTGTGTTGCTCACCGCTGCCGTACAGGCCATGGCCGCAGAACCCGCACCGGCCGACGACGCACGCACGCTGGACCAGGTACAGGTGATCGGCCAGGCCACCAGCTACGCCAAGACCACGGTGAGCCAGGAAACCCTCAACCGCCAGCAGGTCATCAGCAGCGTCAACAACGCGCTCAATGAACTGCCGGGCGTGGTGGTGAGCGAAGCCGACGCCACCGGCTCGTCGGTGTGGGGCACGCAGATCAGCATGCGCGGCTTTGTGACCAACCGCGACACGCAGCAGATCGGCACCACCATCGACGGCCTGCCCAACGGTGGCTCCGGCTACGGCGGCGGCTCTCTGGCCAACCGCTACATCGACACGCTGGACCTGGAGACCGTCGAGGTCAGCCAGGGCACCGCCGACATCTCCTCGCGCTCCAACGAAGCGCTGGGCGGCACCCTGAATTTCCTCACCGGCGACCCGCTGGCCGAACAGCGGCTGCGCATGGTGGTCGGTGGCGGCGACCACGACGCGCGCAAGTACTACGTGCGTTACGACACCGGCCTGCTCGGTGGCCACACCCGCGCCTGGGTGAGCGCTTCCTCGGCGCGCGTGAACGACTGGATCGACGGCACCGGCCATGTGAGCAACGACAACCTGGCGGCGAAGTTCGTGACCGAGCTGGACCGCTGGACGCTCAGCGGCTACGCCTCCTACAACGACGCCGACGAACCGGAGTACACCAGCGTCACCCCGGCGGCGTTTGCGACCAACCCGGACCGCGACGGCCTCACCGGCACCCTCACCGGCATTCCCTACCTGGACCAGAATTTCCGCTCCGGCTCGCGCGCGCTGCGCGAGAACACCTTCGGCTACCTGCGCGGGGCGTTCGACAGTGGCAACGGCTTCAAGGCCACGCTGACCGGCTACGCGCACAAGATGGAAGGCCGCGGCGACTGGCTGCCGCCGTACCTGGTGCAGGCGCGCAACGATGGCGCCGGCCGGCCGGAATCGGAGTACCTGGGCGGCAGCACCGTGTATGGCGGCAGCGCGCTGGGCCAGTTCTACTTCGTCAATCCCGATGGCAGCGCCGCGCAGATGCGCGCCGGTTGCGTGCCGCGCGCCGGCTTCAGTGCCGAGTACGACCCCAACTGCTACGCCGCCGGCGTGCAGGGCGTGCAGTCCTACCGCCATTCGCACTACGACAACGACCGCGCCGGTGCCACCGCCGACGTGGAATGGAAGCAGACCCTGGGCAGCGTGGACAACACCGTGCGCGGCGGCGTGTGGGTCGAACAGTACGACCGCAGCGTGCGCCGCGACTGGCACCGCCTGCTCAACGTGGGCACCGACATCGGCTTCGACCACCAGCCGTACTGGGTGCAGTTCGAAGACCAGTACAAGACCCGCGAGCAGATGTACTACGTGGAAGACGTGGCGCGCTTCGGCCCGTTCAGTGCGCGCGTGGGCGTCAAGCAGTTCTTCGTCGACCAGAAGCGCAACCGCGTGATCGGCAACGCCGAAAGCGTGCGCTCGGATTCCAGGTCCGACCCGCTGTTGTCGGCCGGTGCCACCTGGACGCTGCCGGTCGACGGCCTGGAACTGTTCGGCGGCTACTCGCAGAACTTCGCTGCCATTCCCTCCGGCGTGCTCGGTGAAACCGACGCGCAGCGCTTCGCCCGGGTCGAACCGGAAACCGCCGACAACATCGAGCTGGGCCTGCGCGTGAGCCGCTGGCCCTTGACCGGCTCGCTGACCCTGTACAACATCAAATTCGACAACCGCATCGTCTACCTGCCTGCGCGGCTGGCCGACGGCATCGACTACCTGGACGAAACCGATGGGGTCTACGAGAACTTTGGGGGCGTGGAAAGCACCGGCCTGGAAGCGGCGCTCGGCTACGGCTGGGACAACGGCTGGCGCCTCAATGGGGCCTACACCTACAACCGCTCCAAGTACCTGGGCAGCGGCAACGCCGCGCGCGACACCGAGCTGGGCATCGTCGACGGTGCCCAGGTGATCGGCCAGCCCAAGCACGTGCTGGTGGTGTCGGCCGACTGGCAGGGCGACAGCTGGAATGCCGGCATTTCCGGGCGCTACCTGGGCGAGCGCTACCTGGACGCGTCCAACACCGCCAAGCTGCCGTCGGCCACGGTGTTCAATGCCAACATCGGATTCGACCTGCAGAGCCTGTCGCCGAAGCTCAAGGGCGTGGGCGCCAGCCTGGTGGTCAGCAACCTCACCGACCGCAAGTACCTGGCCGGCGTGGATGGCAGCAATTCGGCCTTCATCGGCGCGCCGCGCACCGTGGGCGTGTCGGTACGGGTCGACCTGTGAGTCCAGCACGGCCGCCACTGACCGACCCCGCACGCCGCCGCCTGCTGCAGGGTGGCCTGGGGGCCGGCGTGGCCGCGCTGCTGCCCAGCATCGCGCGGGCGGCGGCGATCGCCCCGCATGCACGCAGCGGCAGCCTGGAGGATGTGCAGCACATCGTGGTGTTCATGCAGGAGAACCGGTCGTTCGACCACTACTTCGGCACGTTGCCCGGTGTGCGCGGGTTCGGTGACCGCTTCGTCGCGCCGGCCCCGCCACTGGCGCCCGGGCAACCGCCGCGCACGCTGTGGTTGCAGCCCAATGCGGCTGGCACGCGCGGCATCACCCCGTTCGCGCTGGACACCGCTGCACAGTTCGGCCTGATGCGCGTGGAAGGCACCCCGCACACCTGGCCCGACGCGCAGCGCGCCTGGGACCACGGGCGCATGGCGCACTGGCCGGCCGCCAAGCAGGACCACGCGATGGGCTACTTCCGCCGCGACGACATGCCGTTCCAGTTCGCGCTGGCCGAAGCATTCACCGTGTGCGATGCCTACCACTGCGCGATGCAGGCCGGCACCAATCCCAACCGCCTGTTCCTGTGGACCGGCCACAACGACCCGCACGCCCGCGCGGGCGGCCCGGCCGTGGCCAACTCGCACGACAATTTTCCCGAGCTGGGCGGCCACCCGGCGTCGTACACCTGGACCACCTACGTCGAACGCCTGCAGCAGGCCGGCGTGCGCTGGCAGATCTACCAGGACATGGCCGACAACTTCACCGATAACCCGTTGGCCGGCTTCGCACCGTTCCGCCAGGCCTGGCGCGGCGCGCCCGGGCATGATGCGGCGCTGCGCGCGCGCGGGGTGAGCACGCGCGGGCTGGCCCAGCTGCGCGAGGACGTGTTGAAGGGGCAGCTGCCGCAGGTCAGCTTCATCATTGCCGATGCCGCCGGCAGCGAGCATCCCGGCCCCTCCAGCCCTGCGCAGGGCGCGGCCTACACCGCGCGCGTGCTGGACGCGCTCACCGCCGACCCGGCGGTGTGGAGCCGCACCGCGCTGCTGCTGATGTTCGACGAGAACGACGGCTTCTTCGACCACATGCCGCCGCCGGCACCGCCGTCGCGCGATGACGCGGCGACCGGTGGCTGGGCCGGTGCATCGTCGGTGTCCACCGACGGCGAATACCACCAGCACCCGTCGCCAGGCAACGAGAAGTCCGATCCGCTGGACCTGCGCGGCCGCCCATACGGGCTGGGTCCGCGGGTGCCGCTGTATGTGATCTCGCCGTGGAGTCGGGGCGGCTGGGTCGACTCGCAGGTGTATGACCACACCTCGGTGATCCGCCTGATCGAACGCCGCTTCGGCGTGGCCGCGCCGGCGCTGTCGCCGTGGCGCCGCGCGGTGTGTGGCGACCTCACCGGCGCATTCGATTTCTCGCAGCGCGACACGCGGCCCTTCGTGGCCTCACTGCCGGCCACGGCCGCGGTAGCCGCACGCGCGGCGGCCCTGCCGGGCCGTACCGTGCCGGTGCTGCCCGAGGGCCTGCAGCCGGCGCGGCAGGAACCCGGGGTGCGCCCGGCGCGCGCGTTGCCGTATCGCCCGCAGGCCGATATCGCGCTGCACGACGACCACGTACGCCTCGACCTCGCCTGCGATGGCGCGGCCGCGGTACTGCATGTTTACGACCGCCTGCAGCTGGGGGCGATCCCGCGCCGCTACACGCTGGCCCCGGGCATGCCACAGCACGCGCGCTGGGCCATGGATGACCGGCGTGGCTACGACCTGTGGCTGCTTGGGCCCAATGGCTTCCACCGGCGCTACCGCGGCCAGCCCGGCACCGCCGCGCCGCTGCAGGCGCGCATCGACCGCGACGGCGACCGCCTGCGGCTGTGGCTGCACAACCCGGGCAAGGTGGCACTGGCGG
>NZ_QAIW01000072.1:6310-10360 GCF_003061285.1 Stenotrophomonas sp. HMWF003
GCCACCGCCAGTGGCGGCTGGTACGACCTGCATGTCGAGCAGCCCGGGGCCTCGCAGCGCCTGGCCGGGCGCGTCGAAGACGGCCGCCCGGGCAGCACCGACCCGGCCATGGGCACCGAGGCGATGCGCCTGCTGCTGGACTGACCGCCATGCCGGCGCGTGGCGACGGGCGCGGTCAGGCCGGACGGGCGGCCGATTCGATCATCTTCCAGCCGTTGCCGGACGGATCGCGGAAACCCGCATCCACGGTGCCGTAGCGCTCCACTGGCGGCTGGGTGAATTCCACGCCGGCCGCGCTCAGCCGCGTATAGGCCGCGCGGCAATCGTCCACGGCCAGCACCAGTGCCGGCATGGCGCCCTTGGCCACCAGCGCCGCCAGGGCCTGCGCGGTGGCGGGGTCGTGCACGGGCGGACCCGGCACGAACAGGCCCAGCTGGAACGTGGGCTGGTCCGGGTGCTGGACGGTCAGCCAGCGGTACGGGCCATTGCGCACGTCGGTGTGGATCCTGAAGCCCAGCGCGTCGACGTAGAACGCCACGGCTTCGTCCTGGTCGCGCACGTACACGCCGACCACCTCGATACCCTGTGTCATGGAGAACCTCCGGTGTTGGAGGCTACGTTGTACCCGCACCCCTGCGCTGGCGCTTCTCCGAAACTGAGGTGGTGAGGTCCGGGCGCCGGGCGGCGCGCAGGATGCACTCGGGGGTGCTGCCCGGTGAGGCGTCGGCCGGTGGCGTGTCGCGCAGGTCGCCCGGACACTGCCCGGTGATGTCGCGGAACACCCGGCCGAACGTGCCCAGGCTGCTCCAGCCGGTCTGGTAGGCGATTTCGGTGATGGGCAGGTCGGTGTCGCGGCACAGCGCCACCGCCCGTTCGATGCGGCGGCTCAGCAGGTAGCGGTGCGGCGGCAGGCCGAAGGCCAGCCGGAACTGGCGCGCGAAGTAGGCCTCGGAGGTGGCGCTCACCTCGGCCAGGCGCCGGACCGGCCAGGCCTCGTGCGGCGCCTGGTCCATCCGGTCCTTGGCCCGCAGCAGGCGTCGCAACAGGGCAGGGCTCTGGGTCATCGGCGTCCTCCGCCCGGCGATGCTACGACCGGGCGCGCCTGCCAGCAAGGCGCCTCAGCGGCGCTGCACGGCGCCGGGTGCCTCGTCCGCCGCCGTCCACGCGCGCAGCCCCATCACCGCCAGCCCGACGAACACCAGGTACAGCCCGGCGGTGACGTCCAGCGACTTGACCAGGTACATGCCCACGTAGACCACGTCGACGACGATCCACAGCCACCACGTGGCGATATGGCGGCGCGCCTGCCACCACTGCGCCACCAGGCTCAGCGCGGCGAGCATGGCATCCAGCCAGGGCAGCGCGGCATCGGTCCAGGTGTGCATCGCCGCCCCCAGCGCGACGCCGAACACCACGCCGATGCCAAGATCGCGCAGCAGCTGCCGGCGCGGCAGCGGCGCGATCACGATCGCCCCGTCCTGTTGCGCGTGCCGGCGCCAGCTCAGCCAGCCGTACAGCAGGAAGCCGCCGAACACGACCTGCAGCAGCGTGTCCGAATACAGCCGGGCCTCGATGAACACCACCGCATACAGCGCCACCGCCACCAGCCCCACGGGCCAGGCCAGCATGTGCCGGCGCGCCATCAACCACACGCCGAGGATGCTGGCGGCCACCGCCGACCATTCGAGAAGGGCCGCGCTCATAGCCCGAACGTCACCGACAACCGGGCCTGGCGCGGCGCACCGGCAAACAGGTAGTAGTCGCCCGCGGTGCTGCCGGTATCGCGCCAGTAGAAGCGGTCGAACACGTTGTCCACCGACAGGTTCCAGGTCACCGGATGGTCGGCCAGCGCGTGCCTGAAGCGCAGGCCCAGGTCGACCACGTGGTAGGCCGGTGCGCGCACGCTGCCGTCCACCGTGGCGGCGTTGGCCGAGGCGTAGCGCCAGCCGCCGGTGACCGACAGCCCGCTGGCGAACGGCAGCGCGTAGTCGGCATGCACGCTGGCGCGCAGCTTGGGCACGTTGACCAGCTGGTGGCCCTCATACAGCGCGGTGCCACTGCTACGCGCGCGCGCCTGCAGCGCGCTGACGCTGGCGTTGAGCACCAGGCCTTCGGCAACACGCCCATTGGCGGTCAGTTCCAGCCCGGTATGGGTCTGCTGGCCTTCGGCCACGAAGGTGTAGCCGGCGTCGCTGCCGTCCGGCTTGGCGTACTGGAAGGGCTGCGAGGTGCGGAACAGCGCCGCGCCCAGGGTCAGCGCATCGGCGGCGGCGTACTTGACGCCCACTTCGGTCTGCCGCGACAGCACCGGCGCCAGGAACGCGCCGTCGTTGGACGTCCAGAACGGGGCTTCCTGGCCCAGCGAAATGCCGCGCACGTAGCTGGCGTAGACATTCACCTGCTCGGTCGCCTTCCAGACCAGCGCGGTCTGCGGCAGGAAGCGCGACAGCGTGCTGTGGCGCTCGGGGGTGCCGCGCTTGTCGAACGCGCGCTCATCCAGGCGCACGAAGCGGCCACCGGCCAGCCACTGCCAGGCATCGCCGAACTGCATGCGGTCCATCGCGAACACGGCCGTCTGCGCGCTGTCCAGTCGGCGCACCGAGGGGCCGGGCTGCAGCGGCGACGGCGCGAACACCGGCACCTGCGCGTCATGGATGTTGGCCGTGCCGACGTACTCGTTGACGTTGCGGCGCTTGTCGATGGTGCGCTCGAAGCGGTCTGCGCCCACGGTGAGTTCGTGGCCGACGCGCCCGGTGCTGAAGCTGCCGCGCAGTTCGGCGCGCGCCTCCAGGTTGCGGCGGGTGTCGTCGGGGCTGCGGTAATCGTAGATGTCGTAGTCGCCGTTGGGCGCAAAGTAGTTGCCCGGCACGCTGCCATCGGCACACTGCGCGGCGTAGTAGCAGCCGTAGGCGAAGGCCACGTTGTCATCGATCACCGAGCGGCTGTAGCCGGCCGACACGCGCGACTGCCACTGCGCGTTGAACTGGTAGGTGTGCAGGGCGGTGATGTTGGTGCTGTCGATGCCCACCGGCCGCTGCCACGGCTGGTAGCCCAGCATGTGCTCGCGGTCCACCCCGCGTGGCAGTTCGCGCGCGCCCAGCAGCTGGTAGCCGGAGGCCGAGCGCTGCGAGCTGGTCTGGTAGTTGGCATCCACTTCCAGCTTGCTGCGGTCGCTGATCAGCCAGTCGGTGGCCAGCGAGTAGAAGTTGCGGCGGCCTTCGGCACGCGCGATGTACGACTCGCTGCCGTCCCACGCTGCGTTCATGCGCACGCCCAGGCGCGGGGTCAGCCAGTGGCCGACATCCACCGCGGCATAGCGCGAGCCTTCCGAATCGGTGCCCAGGGTGACGTTGCGGACCTCGGTCGGGCGCTTGCCGACGTAGTTGATGATGCCGCCGGGCGCCATCACGCCGGCGGCAAGGCCGGCTTCGCCCTTCAGGATTTCCACCTGCTGCACGTTCTCCAGCGCCAGCCGCTGTTCGCCGGTGGTGCTCAGGCCGTTGAAGCGGTAGCCGGTGCCGGTGTCCAGCGGGAAGCCGCGGATGGCGATGTTCTGGTAGTAGCCCACCGGGGCGTAGCTGTCGCCGAGCGAGGCGTCGTTGCGGGCCAGTTCGGACAGGCTGCGCACCTGGCGGCTGTCGAGCAGGTCGCGGTCGAGCACGGTCAACGCGGCCGGGGTGTCCTTCCAGTCGCCGCTGCCGAAGCTGTTGGTCTGCACGGTGTCGGCCACGGGCTGGCGGGCCTGCACGCGGACGGCGGCAAGCTCGGTCGGGGAACGGTCGGGCGCGTCCGGGGCGGCGTCGCTGGCATGCAGCGGCAGGGCGGCGCACAGGGCGACGGTAAGCAGGGCAGGGCGATAGCAGCGGTTCATTCGATTCGTCATCAGCCAGAAGAGACGAAGCGACGGCGCGCACGCACCGACCCATCCGGTCGTTGCGCCCACTGCACAAAGCTCCCTACGCCGGTATCAACCGGATCAGGTTCCAAGGGACTCTCTCAGCCTGGCTTTGCCCAGGCACCCCCGCTTCGGTGCCCATTTCACCACAAACG
>NZ_QAIW01000073.1:0-12974 GCF_003061285.1 Stenotrophomonas sp. HMWF003
GTGCGGGCCCGATGGCCGGTTACGGCAGCGACTGGCTGCTGTGGGCGGGCGTGGCCACGCTGGTGCTGGGTGGGCTGGGCGTGCTGGCCGCAGCGCGGTTGCGGGTGATGATCTCCTACCTGGTGGTGGTGTCGGCGGCAACGCTGTTCATCGCCTTCTCCGTGCGCACGCCCGAGGTGCTCTCCGCCGGCCTGTACTACCTGCCGCACAGTACGTTCGTGGCGGCCGCGCTGTTCCTGATTGCCGACCTGATCCGCCGCCGCCGTGGCGGCGCCAGTGACAGGAAGGAAATCATCGCGCCGATGCCGGGCAAGCAGACCCCGGCGGTGCTGTTCCTGATCGGCGCCGTGGCCGTGGCCGGGCTGCCGCCGCTGTCCGGGTTCCTGGCCAAGGCCGCGCTGCTGGCCGGCATGCCGGCGCAGTACACCGCCGTGGTCTGGACCGCCGTGCTCGGCAGCAGCCTGATGGTGATCGTGGGCATCACCCGCGCCGGCATCCGCCTGTTCTGGCGCGTACCGGTGCAGGAAGACGGCGTGCCACCGCCGCGCAAGGCCCCCACCCGCACGGTGGAACTGTTCGCCGCTGCGTTGCTGCTGGTGTATGGCATTGCCATGAGCCTGTTTGCCGGCCCGCTGATGCAGCACACCGATGCCATGGCCACCCAACTGCTGCACCCCGCCGAGTATGTGGGCGAGCTGCGCGCCACCACGCCGGAGATCCGCCAGCCATGACGCGCACGCCTTCGCTGTACAAGCGCCTGATTCCCTCGCCGTCGCTGAGCGTGATGGTGGTGGCGTTCTGGCTGCTGATGTCCGACAGCTTCACCCTCGGCCAGTTCGTGCTGGGCATGCTGCTGGGCCTGGTGGTGCCGCTGTTCGCCGCGCGCCTGGACCGCGAGTTTGCCCGCATCGGCTCACTCCGGCCGGTCCCCAAGCTGCTGTGCGTGACCCTGTGGGACATCCTGGTGTCCAACATCCGCGTGGCGATCCAGGTGCTGGGCCCGGAACGCCGCATCCACCCCGGCTTCATCTGGTTGCCGCTGGACATCGCCAACATCCACGGCATCGCCGCGCTCACCAGCATGATTACGCTGACCCCGGGCACGGTGTCGGCCGCGTTGTCCGATGACCGTCGCCACCTGCTGGTGCACGTGCTGCACCTGGACGACCCGGACGAACTGATCCGGCAGATCAAGCACCGCTACGAAGCCCCGCTGATGGAGATCTTCCCATGACCGGTTACACCTTCATCCAGACCACCATGGTGGTGTGCATGCACGTGGTCGGGCTGGCCATGCTGCTGGCCACCTGGCGCCTGCTGCGCGGCCCCACCGTGCCCGACCGCATCCTTGCGCTGGACACGCTGTCGGTGACGGCGATCGCCGAGCTGATGCTGTTTGGCATGTACCTCAACTCGGCGGTGTACTTCGAGGCGGCGCTGATCATCGCCATGCTCGGCTTCGGCAGCACGGTGGTGCTGAGCAAGTTCGTGCTGCGCCGGGACATCGTGGAATGATCACCTTCATCCAGATTGTGCTGTCGATCCTGCTGCTGTTCGGCTGCTTCTTCATCCTGGTGGGCGCGCTGGGGCTGGTGAAGCTGTCGACCTTCTTCAAGCGCCTGCACGCCCCCACCAAGGCCAGCACGCTGGGCGTGGGCTGCGTGCTGGTGGGGTCGGTGTGCTACCACATCTTCCTGGGCCAGGACCCGCAGCCGCGCGAGCTGCTGATCACCGTGTTCCTGTTCATCACCGCGCCGATCAGCGCGCACATGATGGCCAAGGCCGCGTTGTCGCTGATGATGGAAAAGCGCCCCAGCCTGCCCGGCCATGAAACCGCCAAGGAAGAACAGCTGCCGCCGCCGCGCCCGGAAGGCGAACAGGCGCCGTAGAGCCGACCGTTGGTCGGCTGCACCAAATCCAAACCGGTAGAGCCGACCGTTGGTCGGCTACGCGCATCGTGCCGAAGAGCAGCCGACCAACGGTCGGCTCTACCGTGTTGCGGCGTCAGCCGCCCCAGACCAGCGCCAGCTCCAGTGCCACCCACCCCAGGAACGCCACCAGCAGCACGCCGCCTTCGCGGCGGCTGATGGTCAGATCGCCACGCAGCATCGGGTACAGCACCAGCACGAACGCGATCGCCGCCGGCAGCTCCAGGCGCACGAACGACGCCGGTACCGCCAGCGGGCGCAGCGCGGCCATGCCGCCCACCACCACCAGCAGGTTGAACAGGCTCGAGCCGATCACATGGCCCAGCACCATGTCGCCCTGCCCGCGCCGTGCCGCCGCCACCGCCGCCGCCACCTCGGGCAGCGCGGTGCCAATGGCCACCGGCAACAGGCCCACCAGCAACGGCGACCAGCCCAGCCCCGCACCGAACACCGGCGCGGCCTGCACGATCCAGCGCGCGCCGTAGTACAGGCACAGCCCCGCGAAGACCACCCGCAGGAGGTTGAGGAACAGGCCGGTACGGGTCATCGCATAGCCGGCGATGGCCTCGCGCACGGGCTCCGATTCCAGCCGCGCGCGGCGCAGCACGAACACCAGCGACGCCACGAAACCGAGCAGCAGCAGGCCGCCCTCCCAGCGCGTCACCACGCCGTCCAGGCCGAACACGATCAACGCCACGCTCGCCACCGCCACCAGCACCAGCAGCGGCGACAGCAGCCGCGCGCGCACCAGCAGCGGGGCCGCCAGCGCGGCCAGGCCCAGGGTCAGGCCAACGTTGACGATGTTGCTGCCCACGGCGTTGCCCAGGGCAAGTTCCTCGGCCCCCACCACGAACGCGCGCGCGTTGACCACCAGTTCCGGCAGCGAGGTGCCGAAGGCCACCAGCAGCAGCCCGGCCATGAACGGTGAGGCGCCGAAGCGCTGGGCCAGGCCGGAGGCGGCCTTGACGATCGAATCGCCACCCAGTGCCAGCAGCAGCAATCCCAGCAGGAACCAAGTGGTGGCAGCGATCATCGAACAGTCCCCGGTGGCAGGCGTGGCCCGATTCTAGAGCGTGGCCACGCGGTTGGGTGGATTGCGGCGCGCAGCGGTCCCGGCGCGCGCCGCGCAACGGCTACAGGCAGCCTTCGACGTAATCCACCTGGGGGGTCTGGCCGACCCGCCATGCGCTCACGTTGCCATCGCCATCAATCTCGAAGTTGATCAGCGCCCCGCCCTCGGTGGCCGGGCGCACGCGCAGGTTGTGGCCCTTGTCGTCGTACTTGTGCGGCGTGACATCGCCGCGGTCGGGGTACAGGCTCTGCAGCTGGCCCAGCGACATGCCGACCTTGCCGCCGCCGGGCGCGAGGATGCGGTCGCTGTCCACGTCGTAGCGGACCAGGCGCTTGCCTTCGATCATCAGGACCACGTCCTCGGCCTGGGCGCCCTGCGGACGCAGCGCGTGGCAGTAGTCATCGGGCACCTCGCCCTGCAGCGGCGTCTTCCACGCCGCGCGTACCTCGTCCAGGCTGCTGCCCAGGGTCAGCGGGCCATACCCGTCCAGCCGCGCCGGGCCGGCGGCGGCCGGGCCCTGCGCCGCGGGCGGCGCAGCGGGGGCGGCCGGGGTCGATTCGGTGGGCGTCGGCACGGCGGCCTCGGCGTCCTTCGACGGGGTTTCAGGGGCGCGGTCGCAACTGCTCAGTGCCAACGCGATGCCCAATGCCAGAACGCTGCCCAGCTGCTTCATCTGCACTTCCTCCAGTCGGTGATCGGCAGCCTAGCGCGAACGCCGTGCAGTGGCTGCATGCAGGAACGTGATTGTCATCGCGGTTTCACCTGCCGCGTTCAGGCTCGGCCTGCACCGCATCGACCCCACGCCCATGCAACCGCGCAAGACCGACCTCGCCCGCACCGCCCTGCAGGCCCACCGTGCGCCCCTGGACATGCGCCAGCGACGGCTGCTGATCCTGTGCGACGGCCAGCGCGACCTGCCGCAGCTCACCGCCATGATCGGGCCGGAAGCGTCGGCGATGGTGATCCAGCTGATCCAGGCCGGCTACCTGGTATCCAGCGCCGCCGCCGATCCTACGCCGCCGCCCGCTCCGGAGCCGGTGCCGACCGCAGCGGCACCGGCGGCAGCCCCGACCGAACGCCGCCGTTCGCTGGTGGCCGCGCGCATCTACCTGCTGGGTATCCTGGAACTGCAACGGCACCCGCGCGCGGCCGCACTGCTGCATGCGCTGCAGCAGGCCCGCAGCGATGAGGCGGTGATCGCCGGCCTGCATACCGCGCTGGAGGCGCTGCCCGCGCTTACCTCGCCCGGCTATGCCGAACGGGTCCGCCAGCGCCTGTTGGAGGTGCTGCCGAAGGAGCAGGTCGACGGGTTCCAGACGCTGCCGGTTTGATCGCAATGACGCCCGACGCCGACGCCTGCCCGGCAGCGGCTGATCAGCGCTCTACCAGCGCCACAATCAACGCCTCTGCCACCGCCGGTTCTTCCACGTGGCGCAGGTTGTCCAGATTCAGGATGTCGCCCTGCAGCTGTGCGTAGCGGCGAAGGCGACGCGTGAGTACTTTGGTGGCGGCATCCGCAGGTGCCGCGGACACCGCCTCCAGCGCCCGGCGCGCACGCGCGGCAATGTCCGGCAGATACACATGGCGCGGATCGCGCGGCGGAATGACCTTGTCCAGCCGGCAGTTTTCGAACGACACATAGTCCAGAACGCAGCCACTGAAGTCCGCATCCAGCACTGCCGGTGTACCGGCAGCAACGAACCTCACGTCCTTCAGCACGCCCTCGAACCGGCAGCCGGTGGTGGCGTGTGCCGGCATGCCGGTGTCGACGATCCGGCAGTTGATGAAGGTGCAGCCGTCGAGCACGCAGGCATCGAAGCGGCTCTGGCGGAAATCGCAGGTGTCGAAGACGCACCCGCGAAACACGGTGTCATTGAGGCCACTGGCGCGGAAATCGACGCGGGTGAACTGGCAGGCGTCCACCACCGTGCGCTCGAAGAAGCGCACCCCGGACATATCGCAGCCCTCCAAGACGCTACGTTGCAGTGTGCAGCGCTCGAACAGCGGCTGGCCCAGGGTCGCACCGCGCAGGTGCAGACCCTCGATATGCTCGCCAACGAAACGCGATCTGTCGGGCAGCCGCAACGAGGTGGCCGCCTCCTGCAGCAGGCTCAGTGACGCTTGCGGCAGGGGCGGGCTCACGCGGTGAAGTTCGCCTTCAGGCCCTGCCAGCACTGCTGGTAATCGCGCTGCCGGTGCGCGGCGTCCATGGCCTGCACGGTCGGGCGGATCACCCCGCGGGTTTCGAACATGAAGGCCATGGTGTCCTTGATCACGTCCGGCTTGCTCAGGTCGGCGGCCGAGGCCTTGTCGAACGTGGCGGCATCCGGGCCGTGCCCGCTCATGCAGTTGTGCAGCGAGGCGCCCCCGGGCACGAAGCCGGCCGCCTTGGCGTCGTAGGCACCGTGGATGAGGCCCATGAACTCGCTGGCGATGTTGCGGTGGAACCACGGCGGCCGGAACGTGTCCTGCGCCACCAGCCAGCGCGGCGGGAAGATGGCGAAGTCCATGTTGCTGGTGCCCGGCGTGTCACTGGGCGAATGCAACACCAGGAAGATCGACGGATCCGGATGGTCGTGGCTGATCGACCCGATGGTGTTGAAGCGGCGCAGGTCGTAGCGGTACGGCGCGTAATTGCCGTGCCAGGCGACCACGTCCAGCGGCGAGTGGCCGATGGGCGCGCGCCACAGCTGGCCACCGAACTTGGCGATCAATTCGAAGTCACCCTCGATGTTTTCGAAGGCGGCCTGCGGTGTCTCGAAATCGCGCGGGTTGGCCAAGCCATTGGAGCCGATCGGCCCCAGGTCGGGCAGTTTCAGCAGGGCGCCGAAGTTTTCGCAGATATAGCCGCGTGCCTGGCCGTCGGGCAGCTCGACCCGGAAGCGCACGCCGCGCGGGATCACCGCCACCTGCTGCGGCTCGATCTCGATCACGCCCAGCTCGGTGAGCAGGCGCAGGCGGCCCAGCTGCGGCACGATCAGCAGCTCGCCGTCGGCGTTGTAGAAGTAGCGGCCCTGCATGTCGGCGTTGGCCGCGTACAGGTGGATGCCCACGCCATGGTGCGCGTCGGGCGCGCCGTTGCCGCCCATGGTGTACAGGCCATCGATGAAATCGGTGGGGGTGCCGGGCAGCGGCAGCGGGTCCCAGCGCAGCTGGTTGGGCGACACCGCCCCCGCGGCGAAGTCGCCGTGCAGGTGCGGCTGGGCGTAGGCAGTGAACTCCCCGTGCGCCACCGCCGGGCGGATGCGGTACAGCCAGCTGCGCCGGTTGCTGCCGCGCGGTGCGGTGAACGCGGTGCCCGACAACTGTTCGGCATACAGACCATGCGCAACCCGCTGCGGCGAATTGCGCCCTACCGGCAGCGCGCCGGGCACGGCCTCGGTGGCGAACTCGTTGCCGAAGCCGGTCTGGTAACCGCGGGCGGTGAGGGAGGTGGTCATCTGTGCGTGTCCTGGCCGAGCCTGGGAGGTGTGCAATGGGTGGTGCGTTGGAGCAGCCGGGCAGCGCCCGGCGGTACGGATGCGTCCGGCGTTGCGGGAGCCGCGCCGGACCGTTGCCGGGTTACGTTACAGCACGCCGCGCTTCATCTGGTCGCGTTCGATGCTCTCGAACAGCGCGGTGAAGTTGCCTTCGCCGAAGCCTTCGTTGCCCTTGCGCTGGATGATCTCGAAGAAGATCGGGCCGATGCAGTTGGTGGTGAAGATCTGCAGCAGCTTGCGCTGCTTGGTTTCCGGATCGGCGTCGATCAGGATCTTGTTCTTTGCCAGTCGCGCCACGTCTTCGCCGTGGCCCGGCACGCGCATGTCGATCACGTCGAAGTAGGTGTCCGGGGTATCCAGGAACTCCACGCCCTGCTCACGCATCGCCTCGACGGTCGCATAGATGTCGTTGGTGAAGCAGGCAATGTGCTGGATGCCCTCGCCCTTGTAGGCGTCCAGGTACTCGTTGATCTGGCTCTTGGGGTCGGACGATTCGTTGAGCGGGATGCGCACGATACCGTCCGGGGCGGTCATCGCCTTGGACACCAGGCCGGTCTTGAGGCCCTTGATGTCGAAGTAGCGGATCTCGCGGAAGTTGAACAGGCGCTCGTAGTAGTCCGACCACTGCTGCATGTTGCCGAAGTACAGGTTGTGGGTCAGGTGGTCGATGAAGGTCAGGCCGAACCCGGTCGGGCGCTGGTTGACGCCTTCGATGGGCGCGTAGTCGGCATCGAACATGCTGCCATTGGCGCCATAGCGGTCCACCAGGTACAGCATGCAGTCGCCGATGCCCTTGATCACCGGGGCCGGCACGGCCTTGGACTCGGGCTTGAAGTCGATCGGCTCGGCACCGTTGCCCAGCGCCATCTGGAACACTTCGTCACCCGGCTTCTGGAAGCGGATGGCGAAACCACAGGCGCACGGGCCGTGCTTGTCCGCGAAGTCCGACGCGAACGAATCGGGTTCTTCGTTGACCAGGAAGTTGACGTCGCCCTGGCGGTACACGGTGATGGCGCGGCGCTTGTGGCGCAGCACGGCGGTGAAGCCCATCTTGCGGAAGTAGGCGTGCAGTTCGGCGCCGCGGCCGGCCGGGGCGGCGAACTCGACGAACTCGAACCCGTCGATGCCCATCGGGTTTTCGAAGGTGGTGACCTGCATGCCCGGATCGGGTGCGTGGGACGCGGTGCTCAGTTGGCTGGTCATGATGTGGCTCCAAAGCAAAGTCCGCATCGGAAAAAACCAGGTGCGGGAGGCGGGCAGACCCGCGAGAATGCGGTGTCCGGAACTAAGGTTTATAGTTTCACATGAAACCACCATCAAGGTGCACCGCAGCATGAACCCACCCGATCCCAGCAGCCACAGCATCCGTGCCTCGCACGCCCTGCTCGACCTGGAACAGTTCCTGCCGTACCGGCTGAGCGTGCTGTCCAACCGGGTCAGCGGCAATATCGCCAAGCTGTATGGGGACCGCTATGGTCTGGCGATCCCGGAATGGCGGGTCATCACCATCCTGGCGCTGTATCCGGGCTCGTCGGCCAGCGAGGTGTCCGACCGCACCGCGATGGACAAGGTGGCCGTCAGCCGCGCCGTGGCCAGACTGCTCGAGCGGGGCTTCATCAAGCGTGAAACCCACGGCGACGACCGGCGCCGCTCGGTGCTGGCGCTGTCGGCGGCCGGCTTCGAGGTGTACGAGACCATCGCCCCACTGGTGATCGAGATCACCCGCAAGCTGATGTCCGTGCTGAGCGAGGAGGAGGAGCAGATGCTGGAGACGCTGATCCTGCGCCTGGCCGGGGAAGGCCTGCAGAAGATGGATCAGGGCTGAGAGCGGCGTACCCACCCACGGGTACGCCGGTAGGCAACGACCGTTGGTCGTTGCGCCTCAGCTCAGATGTTTGCGACGCGCATGCACCCACGGCGCGGCCAGCGCGCCGATGGCGCCGCCGGCAAAGGCGAGCGAGGCGGCCACCACGGGCGCTTCCACCGCACTGGGCAGCGCCAGCGCGGCCAGTACCAGCAATGCCGAGGGCAGGCCGATGAAGGTGGCCATGAAATAGCCCCAGCGCGGCGCCCAGGTGCCTACCTGGAGCAGGCTCACCGGCATCCAGGTTTCGGCCGACGCGTCCTGTTTGACCTTGGCCGCCACCTTGGTCAGGTCCACTTCCACCGGCCCCTTGCCGGTGCGCGCCACGGCCAGCATCTGCGCCACCTCTTCCACCGGCGGGAACGAGGTCGGCCAGGTCATCGGGGCGGTGACGCCGTAGGCGGTCAGCAACGGCACACTGATCCACGGCGCCAGCAGCGGGCGCACCTTGCGCCGGTCGAGCACGCACCACAGCTGGCTCACGCCATGGGCCACCACCGCATACAGCGCCAGCTGGCCCGGTTCGGGGTACGGCAGCATGCTCACCCGCGCGGCCATGCTGTCGTAGCCCATCTGGCGCAGGAAGCCGGGCCGGGTGCGGCCCTCGTGCGCCCAGGCCAGGCCCAGCGCACCGACCAGATAGGCCTCGGCCGGATCCTTCACCCCCGCACTGGCGCGGTCGTCGCTGGCCAGGAAGAAGGCCAGCGACTTGGGCTCGTCCACGTCGTCGCGGTCCCAGCGGCCGGTGTCGCCCAGTACGTGCTTGAGCGGCAGGCGCGCGGGGGCGGTCTCGGCCTTGGCCGCGTTCTGCAGGAACGGCAGCACCGACAGCACGAAGCTCTGCAGGTCCAGCGCGCGCAAGCCGCTGCCTTGCCATTCCGGCGGCAGCAGCCCGGCCAACGCCGGGTTGCGCGCCAGCAGGTCCAGCTGCGCCTTCTGCTCGACCAGCTTCTGCACCGCGGCCTTGAGCATCACGTTGTCGGGCACCGCCACCAGCGGCAGCCGGTAACGGATGGCGCCGGGGGTCGGCGTATCGTCGGACGCATCGCCGCCGTCCAACGTGCCGTGGTCGTCCAGCAGCACCTCCACCGGGGGCAGGCTTACCCCGCCGGTGACATCAAGGCTGGTGTCCGAAGTGCTGTCGCTGGTGCCCGGCTGCATGCGTATCCGTCCGTTGGTGTGCGCCACGAAACACGCGCGGCATGAGGTCCTTGGAGGTAACGGCAGCGGTCCGCGTAAATTGAGGCCCAGGTGTGGCGCCGGGGCGGGAAATCCCCGCGCGTGCGTGCCACCGGCGGGAGAAGAACCAAAAAAAAGCCGCGGAATCCGCGGCTTTTTCTCCGGTCACGGCGCCTTGGCAGGCGCCCAGTCCTTCATGAAGGCGAAGAACCGCGTGCGGTTGTACCCCTTCGGCTGGCCCTTGTCGGCCTCCAGCTCGCCGGTGAACTGCGAGTGCAGGAGCTTGCCGTCAGCGTCGAGCACGAACAGGTGCGGGTAGCCCTTGATCGCCGGGAACTGCGACAGGAACGCCGCGTTCTCGTTGTCTTCGCTGTAGTTGACCTTCATCCACACGAAGTTGGCATCGCGGAAGCTGCGGATCTCGGCATCGCCCTCGATGAAGGCATCCATCAGGTGGCACCACGAGCACCACTCCCCGCCCACGTCCAGCACGATCCGCTTGCCCCCGCGCTGGGCCTCGACTTTGGCCGTGGCCAGGTCGGCCACCGGGTCGCGGGCCGGGTCGAACTGGGCGTTGAGCGCCGCCACGGCCGCGACATCCGCCGCGGCCGGGGTATTGCCCGACGCCACCGGCACGCTGGGATCGGCGACCGGGGCCTTCTGTTCGGTGGTGTCCACCGGCTGCGCAGGCGCGGTGGACGGCGCCGACGACGGCGAGCAGGCGGCCAGCAGGCCGGCCACGATCATCGCACCACCCCATGCGTGCATGCGCATCACCGACCTCACTTGACGCCGTGCATCAGCTTGTTGATCAGCGGGGCGAGCAGGAACAGCAGCGCACCGGAGATGATCAACGCCCAGAAACCGAAGGTGTACCCCTTCAAGGCCGATTCCACGGTCATGCCGCCTTCGCCACTGACCACGCCGGCGAAGATGCCCGACAGGTTGTTGCCGATGCCGGTGGACAGGAACCAGCCGCCCATGCCGAAGCCGACCAGGCGTACCGGGGCCAGCTTGGTCACCATCGACAGGCCGATCGGCGACAGGCACAGCTCACCGACCGACTGGATGACGTAGACCATGAACAGCGTCCAGAACGGGATCTTGCCGTCCACCACCATGCTCGACAGGGCCAGCATCAGCAGCGCGAAGGCCGCGCCGTTGAACAGCAGGCCCAGGCCGAACTTGCGCGGGATCGACGGGTTGGCGCGGCCCAGCTTGATCCAGATCCAGGCGATGATCGGGGCCAGGGTGATGATGGCCACCGAGTTGACCGACTGGAACCACGCGGTCGGGAAGGTCCAGCCGCCGAGCTGGCGGTTGACGATCTCATCGGCCAGGAAGGTGAACGAGCTGCCGGCCTGTTCGAAGAACATCCAGAACATCACGTTGAAGACGAAGATGATCAGCATGGCGATCACGCGATCGCGCTGGACCTTGCCCTCGCGGATGCCTTCAACCAGCAGCAGCACGCCCAGCGCGATGAACATCACGCCCAGGATCCAGGCCAGCGCGGTGGCGCCGGTGGACAGCAGGAAGTAGGCCACCGGGATGGCGACGATGGCGCCCACGAACACCATGATGATGCGGCTGAACCCTTCGGCGCCCACCGGCGGTGCGCCGATGCCCTTCAGGCCGGCACGGCCGACGTAGAACCACGCCAGGCTGATCAGCATGCCGATGCCCGAGGCGATGAAGACCATCTTGTAGGACGGCATCGCCTGGGTGCCGAACACCCGCTCGGCCAGGTACTGGGTGAGCACCGGGGCGATCATCGCGCCGATGTTGATGCCCATGTAGAAGATGGTGAAGCCCGAGTCGCGCCGCTCATCCTTCAGGCCGTACAGCTTGCCGACCATGGTGGAGATGTTGGGCTTGAACAGGCCGTTGCCGATGATGATCGTGGCCAGGCCCAGCTCGAACACTTCCTTGTTCGGCATGGCGACCATGAACAGGCCGGCGGCCATGATGATCGCGCCGGTCAGGATGGAACGCTGGTAGCCCAGCACCCGGTCGGCCACGTAGCCGCCGAAGATGGCCGCCGCGTAGACCAGCGCCAGGTAGGCACCGTAGGTCCGGCTGGCCGCAGCCTGGCCGGCCGAGTCGCCCTCGAAGAACTGCGACACGATGTACAGCACCAGCGCCCAGCGGATGCCGTAGAACGCGAAGCGTTCCCAGAATTCGGTCATGAACAGCATCCACAACGGGCGCGGGTGGCCCAGCGTGGTCTTGAACTCCGGCAACGCCGGGTCGGGAATGGATTTCGCGGCGGCGTCTACGCTCATGCGGGATTCCTGGGTTCGGTGGAAGACATGCACGTCCGATGTGCGAACAGCGCGGGAGAATCCCAGACCAACGGCGTTCACGTCAAATACACGCTGATCCGTGCAGGTGACGACATGCTCGCTGAACTTGCATCTTCAACCGTCGGCGATGCCCCGCCAGCGCAGCAACGGCGGGGGCTGTGGGCAGCCCCGTGGTCATCCGGGCGTCATGATGAATAGGGCGATCAGGCCCGGCGCGGGCTCAGGCGTCGGGCGGCATCGGGTCGTCGTTGCGGATCGTGGTGCGCACCTGGAACAGCTCCGGGAAGAAGGTCAGCTCCAGCGCCTGGCGCAGGAAGCCGACCCCGCTGGAGCCGCCGGTGCCGCGCTTGAAGCCGATCACCCGCATCACGGTGCGCATGTGGCGGAAGCGCCACAGCTGGAAGGCGGTCTCCAGGTCCACCAGGTCCTCGCACAGCGAATACTCGCGCCAGAAGCGGTCGGTGTTCTGGTAGATCCGCTCGAACACCGGGTGCAGGGCGTCGTCGGCCACGTGCGGCTGCTGCCAGTCGCGGCCGGTGTACTCGGCCGGCACCGGGTGGCCGAAGCGGGCCAGGTAGCGCAGGAATTCCTCGTACAGGCTGGGCGCGTCCAGCACTTCCTGCAGCTGCGCCTGGCCGGCCGGGTCGTGCGAGAACACCTGCAGCATCTGCGCGTTCTTGTTGCCCAGCAGGAACTCGATGTAGCGATACTGCAGCGACTGGAAGCCCGAGGACGGGCCCAGCACGTCGCGGAAGCCCATGTACTCCGACGGGGTCAGCGTTTCCAGCACCGACCACTGCTCGGTCAGCTGGCGCAGCACCTGCTTGCTGCGCGCCAGCACCTTGCGGCACTGCCAGACTTCATCGCGCTGCAGGAAGCCGATGGCCGCGCGCAGTTCGTGGGCCAGCAGCTTCAGCCACAGCTCGGAGGTCTGGTGCTGGATGATGAAGAGCATCTCATCGTGGTGCGGCGGGTTGGACAGCGGCTGCTGGGCACTGAGCAGCTGGTCCAGCCGCAGGTAGCCGCCGTAGGTCAGGCGCCCCTGCAGATCGGTGTGGATACCGGCTTCGAGGTCGCGTTGGTTCTTCTCGACGGACATGGCGTGGGCCAAATGAGGGGGTCAAAGGGTAGCGCACAGCATGCGCT